>NZ_JBGCCP010000012.1:0-277361 GCF_041262705.1 Catenulispora sp. MAP12-49
AATCCGGACGCGATGACCGCGCGAAACGGACACGGCGGTGATCAGCTGTCGCCGAGTAGTTATGGGCATGACCGGCGGATCGGGCAATCTACGTGTCCGATCCGCCGGATAAGAGATGACATAGTATTGTCAAACGCCCTCTGAGAGAGCTGAAAGCTAGTTGATGCCCGATTCGTCCTTGGGTTGTGGTCAGGAGTGCTGGTCGGCGGTCGTATCGGGGGTGCGGGATCGTGGCACGGCGAACAAGCCGGGTTCTTCTTCGTCAATGAGTCCCGTGCTGACCAGGCGCTTGAGTTTGTAGCGCAGGCTCTCGATGTTCGTGGGCTCGGTGCCGAGGTCCAGGTCGCGGCACAGGTCTCGGGCGCGGCGTGGGGTGTCAGCACCGGCCAGGGCTGTGAGGATGTGCTGGTAGAGGGGGTTGTCGGGCAGACCGGGGTGAGTGGCCGGAGGTTCATCCTCGCCGAGGGCGAGGATGAACTTGCGGGCGGTGGCCAGGTCTGCGGCTTCGGCGTCCAGGTCGCGCAGCCGGTCGGTGAGGTTCTGGATCTGTGCGCGCAGGTCGTCGGCGGCTGTGGCGATCACCTGCTCGCGGACGGCGATCTTCTCCAGGGCGGTGGCCATCGTTGCCTTCTATGTGGTCAGCGCCGGCGGTGTGCGCCAGCTTGGGGTGATCGTGCCGGTCAGCCGGCGGACTATGCGGCGAGACGAGGCCCAGTACACGCGCGATTCGGAGGACTTCGGGTCGACGGTGTACTCGCGTACCAGGTACCGGTCGTAGACCAGGACGCCGTTGGTCTGTTCGACGACGAACCGCTTGGCCTGCGGGACGAACCCGGTCTGTTCGGGGTTGCGGACCACGATCTCCACCTCGATGCCCAGCGATGCGCCATGCTCGACGACCGACTACTTGAAGCCCTGGTCGACCCAGGCCTTGGCGACCGTGGGGGTATCGGCGGCGACCTTGTCCAGCAGCGCCTTGCCGATCGCGTTCTCGTGGACGCCGGCCGCCACGATCACCACCGCGATGATCAGGCCTATGACGTCGACGGCGAGTCCGCGTGGCTAGGGCGGCTTCCCGCAGACCCACCAGGGCGCCTTGAGTCATTACCACTCGGACCTTTACGCGACGGCTCCACGCGAGCCCGAATGACGCCCCGAATCGGGACCACTTTGGTCGGTCGGGCCACGTCGTTGGTGGGTCTGGTTCTGGCCGTCATGGCATTCTCGCAAGTCGCCGCAGCCGCATCGCAACGTCTTGGTGGACGCCGCTCAAGCCGCCTTAGTGGGTCTGCGGGAAGCCGTCCTAGCCACCGCGTTTGCGGCCCGGGACCTTCTTGTTCGCGTCCTTTCCCGTGGTGGTGGCCGGGACGTTCGATGCGGCGTGCAGGCTCGCCGAGTCCAGCACGACCGCGCTCGGGTCCTCTGCACGTCCGGCCCGCTCCCGCACCTGCGCGCGCAGCAGATCATGGAGGATCTTGTCGAAGCCCTCGTTGCGCCAGGTGTAGAAGTAGTACTTCACCGCCGATGCCGGTGGGAAGTCCGCAGGGAGCATGCTCCATGGGCAGCCGGCCCGGTTCTGGTAGAAGATCGCATCGACGATGTCGCGCATCTCGTACTGCCCGTCGTGCCCGCTGACCGACGGGTGCTGTGCTTTGCGAGCGGTGATCACCGGGCCGATCAGCTCTTATTGCCCGTCGGTCGTGTCGCTGGGATAGAGCCTGTCCCTCATCGCGCCAGTCCAGCAGCCGTCCGAGCCGCAGTTGGCTCGAACCGTTCGGCGTCACCGGAACGCGCGACGACAAAAACATGGCGAACCAGCATGAACAGGTACGTCACAATCCCGGACTCAACCCAAGAACGAATTGGGCATAAACTAACTTTCAGCTCTCTCAAGCTCGCGGCCTAACACATCACAACGGGCAACAGAGTCCCACAGGGCTACGACTAGTGAATGACCTGTTGGAGACGGCTGCGACGCTGAAACAAGGCCGGGATCCATTTCAAACCGCCGCGAACAGCTCTTCAGGAGCCGATCGAGATCCGCTCTTGATCAACTTGCGGCATGTAGCCCTTGCCCGCCTTGGCACGGCGTACATTTGGTCTAAGTCGCTCGGGGTGGGCGCCGTCACAGGAGCGCGGAGGTGATGCGGTGCGGCTCCCCGACCCTCGCCGTTCTACAGTGCTGACAATCGGCATGGGCGAGTACTTTGATGACTCGCTGCCTGATCTTCCGACCGTCTTGGCCGGCGCAGAAGCACTTGGTAAGGCCCTGACGAGGCCCTGTATCGGCGCTTTTCCGGCCGAATCGTCAACTCTTCTTCTCAACCCCTCTCTGGCTAAGCTCGAACGTGAGCTCCGCGGTCTCGAAGACTTCGAGGACACCGTCGTACTCTTCTATTCGGGGCACGGGCTGATCGATCCCCGAGGCGAGCTCTACTTGGCCGTCCCCGACACCGATAGCAGCAGGGTGCAAACCACCGCGCTGCCCTACGACCTGGTCCGGCAGACGATGTCACGGTGCCGCGCCAAGAACCGCATCGTTATCCTCGACTGCTGTTTTAGCGGCCGCGCGATCCCTGGCATCATGGCGGCGGGTTCAGACGATGTGTTCGCTGCCCAGGCATCGTTGCGAGGCGTCTACGTCATCACAGCCACCAGTCCGACTGCAGCGGCTATGGCACCCGTTGATGCACGGTTCACCTGAGCGTGCCGAAAACTACGCGACCTGCGTGTATTCGTGGATCACACCCCCCGGCGCGATCATGGCGTCGGACGCGAAAGTCGTCGAGATCGACCACGTTGTCCGGCAGCGGCCGCAGGGGTGCTGCCTGGTTGAGGGTGCGGTGCGGACGGTGCTCGTTGTAGTGGATCTCGTATTCTCGGAGCAGCCGGATCAGGTGCGGCAGATTCCAGATCAAGGTGCGGTCGGTCAGCTCCGCGCGCAGCGAGCGGAACCACCGCTCCATGATCGAGTTCTGGCGGGGTGACCGGATCCCGGTGCGGACCACCTCGACGGCGGCGGCGGTGAAGATGGCGTCGAACGCGGCGCCGAAGGAGGCGTCCCGGTCGTGGATCAGGAACGTCACCTGTGCTCCGGTGTCTTCCAGATCCATCAGCAAGTTGCGGGCCTGCTGCACCACCCAGTCCGACGTGGGGTGCAGGGTGGCTCCGAGGACACGCACACTGCGGGTGGCGTGCTCGATCACTGCCAGCACGTACGCTTTCGATCCGTCGATCAGGTCGACCACCACGAAATCACACGCCAAGATCGCCTCGGCCTGGGAACGCAGAAACTCAGCCCAAGTCGGGCCGGTATCACGGGACGGAGCCGGATCGACGCCCGCGGCCCTGAGGATCTCCCACACCGTCGAGGGAGCCAGGCGGATACCGAGGCCAGCCAGCTCACCGTGGATCCGCCGATACCCCCACGACGGATTCTCCCTGGCCAGCCGCAGCACCAGAGCCTTGATGTCGCGGTGTGTGGCGGGGCGTCCCGGCCCTCGCCGCGAACGTCGCGCCCAGCGACGCCGCAACAGGTCCCGATGCCAACCCAGGAGCGTGCCAGGGGTGACGATCAGCCGGATCCGCGACAGCCGAGTGGCCGGGAGCAACCCGGCCAGCAGCACCAGCCACGCCCGATCAACCCACCTGAGCTTCCGCGCAAGCCGCGGATCCCGACGCTGCGCGACCGCAAGCTGATGACGCAACATCAGGATCTCAACGTCCTTGGCCGTCGAATCACTCACCGACAGACGCATCCACGCGAACAACCGGCTCGCGATCAAACCAACATCAACCCCACGAACCGACATCATCCCAGCTCGCCCCGACTATCGGCACCCTCAGGTTAGCTGGTCACTTATGGCTTGGCTTACGTCGCGTCGCATGGCCGGCCTCGCGGGTCAAAGGCCGCGACATGTCTCATGACGGGTCATCGGCTCGTGTCGAACAGTCAGAGGCTCCGATCCGTCGAGACCGCTGTCGGAGCGAACCGCTACTGTCTGCTCCGCGACGTTTCCTTGGGGGGCTCATGAAATCACCGGGGCTACTCGGCCACCTGGCAACGAGGCTGACCAGCCAGTCAGAGAACTTGGCGACCGAGGCGCTGTGCTACGTGTTGCAAACCTCGGCTGCGGCGACGGCAGGCTTCACGGCGATGCTGCGCAAGGCCGCCGACATCCCTGAGGAATTGCGCTTTGACACGCAGGCGTCGTCCGACGCCGACGCAGGCATCCCAGACATCGTCGGCTACGACGCCGGCGGCGGAACTCGGGTGCTGCTTGAGGCTAAGTTTTGGGCCGGTCTGACGAAGAACCAACCAGTCACATATCTCGAGAGGCTTCCCGCCGTCGGCGATGGCGTGGAGGGACTTCTGCTGGTCGTCACGCCCAGCTTGCGAGTCGACCTTGTATGGGCGGAGCTGCATGAGCGTTGCCTCGCCGCTGGCCTCCAGCTCGGTGGCGCCAGCGGATTCGGGGAGTTCCGATGGATCCATGTGGGCGGCCGCGTACTCGGGATCATCAGTTGGCGGGTCATGCTCGAACATCTCCAAGACGCCGCGACGGCCGGCGACGACTTGGTAGCGCGGGCGAACCTCGGGCAAATCGCTGGGCTGTGTGAACTCATGGACGCTGAGGCGTTCATACCGCTTGGGCCGGAGGAACTGTCCGGTGCGCTACCGAGAAGGCTTGTCCAGTACGATGGCATCCTTTCCAAGGTCGTCGACAGGCTGATATCCGACGGGACGGCGAAGTCGAAGGCGGCGAACGGCACTGGGCTCGGCCGCAGCGCCGGAACGATGTGGTGGGGCCGCTCCTTCGCCATTAGCGGAGTGACGTGCCTGCTGAGCATAGACGCGCAACTGTGGGGGTATCGGCGATACACCCCGTTTTGGCTCCGAATCGGGTATCTCCAGCCGTCTCGGACAGACCGGGTCCTGGACCGTTTGAATGAACTCCAAACCGATGCGGAGCGCGTGGTGATTGTCGGCAAGGGCGATATCTTTGTCGCAATTGACACCCCGACCGGCGTCGAAGAGGCGACGGTGGTCGAGTCCATGGTTGCACAAATCGTAAGGATCAAAGACCTTCTGAAGCCGTTAGACGCCTCAGGTGGCCCTGTCATGGGCGCTGTGTGAGCGCGATGTGAACAGATCTCGCGAAACTGCCGACAACAATCACCGGTCAGCGGTTGATTGAGGACGTTTGGGCCGAGTGGGGCCGGTCGCTGAGGAGATTGGCGCCCGGATCAGGCAAGTGCAACTTTGCGCTAATCATCATGCCTTATGAATCGTGTGATCTTTGCGAGATCCAGTGAAGGCTGCAGATCATCCCGTATCCGGCGCCGCATTCGACCATATTCGCGCAGCAACGGCTCTATAGCAGGGTTCTTGACCCACACGGGCATCATGGACCAGAGTTGCCCTCGATGGCGTCCGCCTCCTCGGCGCGGCCGAGGGCTCGAAGGTCTCGTATCAGCCGTCGGCGGGTCGATCCAGTCGCCGAATGCCGCTTGCCGACGAGGCGCTCGAATCGCGAGAGCAGTTCTTTGTCGATGGCGAGCGCCTCTTCATAATCGCCGAGCTTGTGCAGGACCTCGGCGACGTTCTTCGCCGTGTACATCGTCGTCAGGCTGTCAGCGCCGTCCTTCACCGTGCGCCGCTGCAGGACGTCCCGAAACACCGCGAGCGACAGTCGATGATCATCGAGCCCGTACAGGCTGCCGGCGAGATTCTCCGTCGCTAGCAATGTTGTTTCGTGGTCCTTGCTGAGTGCGAGGTCACACCGCCTGACCGTGCCCTCGTTCTGCCGTAGGGCGTCGTGGAAGTCGCCGGCGGCGTTGAGGCACGCCCCCAGGTTGGCGGCGGCGAGCAAGGTGGCGGGGTCCTCGGCGCCGCGAGCCTCTGTGCGCGCGCGGAGCACTGTTTCGAGCAAGGTTCTGGCCTGCTGCAACTCCGACAGTCCGTGGTGGCACGCAGCCAGGCGCTCGGTGACGTCGATGGTGGACGGATGGGATTTGCCGAGTTCGGCAGTCCAAGCCTGGAGAATCTCGGTTGCCAAGATCTTGCCGAGGCTCGCGTTCTCGGCTGCGTACAGGTAACAAAGGATTCGTATTAAGAGGGTGCGGAAGGCCGAAGGGGTGCTGATCGGTACGCCCGCCTCACGCAGGTAGCCGAGCAGGGTCTGCACATCCGAGGTGAGCAGCCGGTACGACTCCCACGTGGCAGGATCTTCGGGCTCGCCGGGGGCCAGCGCCGCGAGTCGGTCACGGGCAGCGCGACATGCCTGGGCCGGGTCGCCGCGATCAGCCCTGATGAGGGCGACCACGTCGGCATGTGCCCTGCGTGTCGCCTTGATGCCGGACGTCGTCATGCGCGACCACCCGCCAATGCGGGAGCTGTTGCGATGAGCTGCGCGAGGTTGACCCCGCCGACCACATCGGGCGGCGCGCCCCCGAGCGATGTGCAGTCCCGGCCGCGGGAGATGGCCGAAGCCAGAGCTCCCGCGGCGTTGACGCCCAGCACATCTGTCAATGCTTCTGCGGCGTACTCCAGCATGGCTGTCGCACGCATCCATGCAGCTGAATAGAGTGCGCGCAGAGCCACATCAGGGTTCCGATAAAGAAGTAAGGGAAAGAGGCGACTTATGACGTCACTGGGGATTCTCGCCTCGTCCTTCGACGCGGCTTCACAACGTTCTGCCTCGTGAAGCAGCTCGACCGGATCCACCACGCCACCGAGCAGAGGCGAGGTGGCCAGGATGACCAGGGTGTCCAGGCGACGTGCCGGGGTGATCTCCCGGGTCGCCGCGATGATCTCGGAGCACAGCTCGACGAGTTCGTGTTCGCACGCCGGCTTCACTTCCGCCGCAAAAGCAACGAGGCCGGCCGCCGCGGGCAATGGCCCTTTGCCGACCATGGCGCGTATCCGCCGCACGAAGGCGGGAGGCAGCGACGCCCCCGGCGTCGGACGAAGCAGGTCCACGGCAGCCGCGTAGACGGGCTCGCTCAGTTGGAGATTCCCCAGCGAGGAACGGTATCCAGGAATCTGCTGAGAGAGAAGGTATTCCTGATAAGCAGCTGCCGCTCGCGTGCATTCGGCCAGCAGTTCGGAACTGTCCGGATATCGTGAGAGGCTGAGGGCATGCAGGTGCATCTCCCTGAATCCCTGCTGGTGTGGACGGAGCACGGGAAGCTCACCACGTCGAATCGCGGCGTATGTCTCGGATGACCAGAGCGTCACAGTCATCAGATGCGCGTGGGACAGGTACCTGAGCCCCTGAATCGCTTCCTTGTCTTGCGGCCGGCAACCCAGTGAAGAAACCGCGAGTTCAAACCTGACTCGGTGGTCTGGGCGCAGATAGGCCGTCACTCCGCGGTCCTCGATATCGCCGCCATGAACGTTCCAGCGATATTCCGGCACCTTCGGCAACTCGCGATCTATCTCCTGCGACAGGGTGTCGGTCTCGGGGCCGTGGCTGGCGTCGGAGCGGTGCGCAAGCCGGTGCAGCCTTGCCAGCCCTATGAGGCGCTCCGGCGGGTCCTCGATCGCTCGTACCACTGCCAGTGCCACGGAATCATCCTTTGCCCACAAGCGTTCGGCGAGCGCCCGCACCGCCGCGGCCAGCGAAGGAGGGCTGTTGGGCCTGGTGCGAATCATGTCGACCGGGTCGCGGAAGAAGTGCCGCTTCGCATTGATGAGCCACTCTTGGCTGAGATCCGAAAGTGCCGCGATCCTGAGTACGCCACTCGGCGTGGCCGGTTTCGAGTCAAGGACCGGTCCAGGTGACGATCGCTCAAGAAAGAAGTGGATATAGCCCTCATCGACACCGCTTGCAGACATCGCCCCGGGGCGTGTCGCGTGGCCCAGTGCGTCCTCGAGGATGGCCGTCGCTTCGGCGGTCTCGCCGCGGTCCAGATGGAGATGAGCGATGTCGGCGAGGAATGAGTAACGGTCGTATTCGGAGAATTGTTGGGCACCGTCGGCCGTGGCCAAGTCAAGCTGTCTGAGCCTGATCGAGGTTTCGTGGTCCCGCCATCGGGTGTTGCGCAGTTCTCTGGCCACTTGCGCGGCCCTGGCAAGGTCGTAGTCGGCCAGCAACTTGGCCACGGACCCCAGACTGTGTCGCCGCCTCGAAACGTCCATGGATTCATCGCTGGCACGCGGAGCAGGTATCTCGTCGTATATCTGGCCTATGAGCTGGAGCGCCTTCTCATGGTTCAGCTCCCCCAGCGCCGACTCCACTCTCAACTGCCGCCAGGCATCGGTACTCTTGGGACGGTATCGATCGATGAGAGCCTGGGCCCGGCGCGGGGATCCGAATCTCCTCCAGAGTCGGGCACCGTCCAGACACGCGTCACCGGAACCGATTGAGCTCACGTCCATTCGCGCGAGCAGGAAGCGAGCGGTCGTCTGATCCACGTCGGCGAGTTCTGTAGCCGTCCTGGCCAGGCACCCGAGGAGATCCTCGAACATGCCGCCGTTCCAGCGCTCTTTGCGGACGTCCTCGTCGTCGACCTCGAACACCTCGGCCCGGACGGCTGCCAGAAGCCGCTGACTCATCACGGGGTCACGCTCCGACCACGCGACGGCCAAGCGCGCGTATCCGACCAGGCGAGCCGCCGCGCCAGCCGTCTGCAGGTCGGCCTCCGATTTGCGCAGCAACTCCGGCGCTTTGTCCGCTTCAGCACGTACCGCCAAATCTAGGTAGTCCTGCCAGCGCTCCCCGCAGATTCGGCCGATGAGCGCACAGGCCTTGTCTGTGTCGGATTCGACACGTGCGGCGGCCCGGTACAGCGCATCTGGTTCCCGCTGATCAAGTTCGTCGCTATGCGAACCTGTTAGGCCGTGCCGCCACAGACGCAGTGCGCGGTCCAGATCAAAGGGTGCAAGTACCATTGCGGCAGACTGGATCGCATAAAGGCGCACATTCGTTCGATGAAAGCGTGGGCTGAGATCTTCCGGAACCGTCAAAGCCGTCTCGACCAGCAGCTCACGCAGTTCTCCGCGCGAGCGTTCACCAGGGCCGGGATCCGCGTGCCGCCAGATCTCCGCCATCGCGACGAACTGATGCACCGACGGCCCGATCCCGGCCACGTGTTCGAGCGCCGCGCTGAGCCGGCCCATCCGGGCCATCAGCCCTACGACCTTGGGTGCCAGGGCACTACTGGACCGGCCGGCTTCTTCGCGTACTGTCCGGAGATACATCACTTTGGGCAGTCCGATTGTCGGCGACTCCGACTCGGCGACGTGGTCCGCGACACGATCGACGGCGTTGAGGAAGTTGCCGGCCGCACCGAACTCTCGCACGATCGCTCGCAACAGTCCCGGGCAGACGAGGTCGACAGCTTGGCTGGACACCTGCCGACGGGAGCTCAGGACGTGCTCGGGAAGATAGGTCAGGCCGTACCGGTCCATCGTCGACCATTCCGCCTCGGCCCAGGTGGCAGCCGACCCACGGTAGTGGCGCGCTATCCGCTCGTGCCACTCGAGCGGATCAAGCCAGCAATCGGGATGTTTGTCCCGGGCAAGCGCCCCGGTGAGGAACTCTCCGACAGAAGCATGGAAGAGAGCGACCCGCTCGCCGCGCCAGTAAAGCAGCCAGCGAAGGCGTGCAAGGACGTTGCGGACGGAGCGCGGCCACACCCGCGCTTCGATCAGCCGCAAGAGCTGATCCTCCGTCAGCGGCTCCCGCGCTACTGTGAGGACGCCGAGGATCGGCTGCCCGACCCCCTCCCACGCGGACGTGAACCGGTCAGCCGCGCCGATCGGGTCCTGGATATCGAGCAGCCCGAGCCGGTCGATCTCGACCCGGGCCAGTTCGACAAAGAACCCGTAGATGCCGGCCAGCGTCTGCGGCACATCCTCAAGGGTGAAAAGCTGGTCCACCAGACTGGCGTCGCCGGCCTGAATGGCTCCCCTCAAGGCACGAACATAGCTGGCCAGGTACAGGAAGTTCCCATCGGCGCGGCGGGCCGCCTGGCGCAGGAACTGATCGGGGAACAGCCCCCGAGCGTGCGCTTCCCCGGCAACTTCGGCGGTGGTGAGAGTCTTCTCCGCGTACGAGATCAAGTCGTCAGTCACCTGGCGGTCACCGGTATCGACGAAGATCTCCTTGATCTGGTCCTCACGCCCGGCCCGCAGGAGCCCGAGCGCCGACTGCGGCCTTGACGTCACCACCATCTTGACGTTCGGCGGCAACCGCGGCCCGGTCGCCAGCCATTCCAGGAGCCGGGTGTCGCGATCGGCTCTGGAAGCCTCGTCGAGCGCGTCCAGCAGAATGACGACCCCCGGGCCGTTCGGGTCCGCCTCGGTCAGGACAGCGGCCGGGCCGAACAGGGCGAGATGGGCCAGATTATCCGGCTCAAGCAAGCGGGGTTCAAGATGCGCGACGCCGATCTCGACACCAATGAGCTCCCCGGCGAGCTTCTCCACCTGCTGCTCGACCTCGACCGTCAACCGAGCGGTCCGGTAGAACGGCGAGACTGTCAGGTCCGCGATTCGGATCCCGGTGGCGCTTCCCTGTTCCTCGATATCGCCAAAGCGCTGTCGAACCGTCATCCCAAGAGCGGACGGCTCATAAAGCTGCGGTTGTTGACCGGCGAGCTGGTGTCCGATGGACAACAGGAATGACGAGATGTCACCCGCCGCGTGAGCTCCTCTGTCCTCCGCACCGACGAAGTAGCGCAGCCAGTCCGAATGGGTCCTCGCCAAGCCCGCCATCAGGCTGGTCTTTCCCGTACCGGGCTCCCCCGTGACCAACACGATGCCGACGCCTGGCTGGTCCAGCGCGTGCTCGATGGCGGCCGTCAGCCAGACCCGCTCGACGAAATCTCCCCCGGTACGCTCAAGCACCAAGTCTTCGAAGGCTCTTTCCATGAGTCAGTCCCCGCTGCCAAGATCCACGCTGATGGGTCCCTATTTCTGCCAGAGCCGCTCCTCAGCCGAGGCTGTCCAAGCGGGCTGCCACGGCCTCGCCGCCGGAATGAACGGTTCCGATCTTCTGCTCGACAGTGCCGTCGGCTTCGCGGCCCACATGACCGGCCCACAGCGCTGTCACGCTGCCATAGACGTCGTCAGCCTCCTGCACGACGTGAAGCCCACCAGTCAGCCGGTCATCGAGGCCGGCCGTGAACCGTTGCCCGAAGACGGCTTCGAGCACGCTGATCAGCTCGGCCACCTCCGCACGCAGCCGCGGATCACCGGGGTCGAGTTCGTGCCCCCGGTGGTGCGCGAGGCGTTCGTTGAGTTCTTGCAGCTCGGAGAGCCGGTGCTGCACGACATCGGGGCGGACGATCAACGGGGTCGTGAGTGCGTCGAGGATCCCAGGCGCCTGGTCCGCCGGCACGGCGATGGGTTCTGAGAGCCTGCCGTCCCGATGCCGCTGGAGTATCTCGTCCAGCTGGCCGTAGAGGAAGCCGAAGCCCTGCGTTATGAACGCGGCCATCAAGCCGGAAGTGGCCAATGCATCGGCGTTGTCCATCGTTTCCCTCCAAACTGCGTGAAACGACTTCGAGCCTGGATATGGTTCCCGGCTCCTCCAGCACGCCGATGCTAAAACCACGCGGAGCGCCCTCATAGGGTTGCCTGTTCCCACACGGGTGTTGCCTGTTTCATCCTGACCTCGGCTTCGGCTTGAACGGCTCCCACGCCGTTCGGCGCACCAGTACCTTAATAAGTGTGGTGACGGGCGAAACGCTACGCGCGATTCGAGACGCTGCCGGCGTCAGCCTGGGGCAGTTGGTGAAGCTCAGCGACTACAGCAAGGGCCACCTAAGCAGGGTTGAGAACGGGCTACGACCCGCTTCGCCGCGCTTGGTGCGGCTGTACGAATCGCTCTCGGCACGATCGGTCGAGTTTGTTGTCTGGGGACCTGCGCTGCCGTCCACGGCAGCCCATGCGGTTGCGGCCACTGTAGAGAGCTACGGCGGCGAGATCCGGCGAGCACGGATCAAACACGCACTGTCCTTGCGGAGGCTGGCCGAGCTATCCGGGATTTCCCACACCTACATCTGCAAGATCGAGACAGGCCAGATCCTGGGAAGCCCGTATGTCGCTTCAAGGCTCGACAACACTTTGCGCCAGCAGGGAAGCCTTTCCGACCTTTACCAGCGCGAGGCACGTCTGGCACCTGACACGTTCCAGATCCCGGAGCCGTCGATCTTGTCCGCCGCGGTGTCTCAGCGCTCGCCGGACGATACCGAAGCCACTCTGGCATCCGCGCGGTTGGAGACTCTGCGAGCGTACCGCCACCTGCAAGGACCTCATTCCGTACTCCCCCAAGTCGTCTCACAGCTCGTCGGCTTGCACGCCGCGGCCGCGGTGGCTTCACCGAGCCGAGCCGCGTCGATCCGGAATGTCGAAGCCCGGCTAGCGGAATACCTCAGCTGGCTGGCCGAGGAGGTGTCCGACATGGACGCCATGCGCAGCTGGATGGCAGTGGCTGTGCAGCTCGGCCGCGAAGGTGGTGACAGACGGGTCGCCCAGTACGTAGCGATCCGTCGATCGGCAACCGCACTTCGCGTTGGCGCCTCGACTGATGCGGTCGCATGGACCCGACAGGTGCTGTCGGACTCTAGCTTGACGTTGAGGCTCCGAAGGATCGCGCTGCATCACGAAGCCAAGGCACACGCCAAGCGTGGTGACCACAAGGCTTTCCGCAGCACAATGGACGCCTATTACGCACTGCCCGATGAATCCGACGTCCCGCCGAGCGGTGATTGGGAGTGGGGTCCACCGCCAGATTCACAGGTAACGTCATCGGGTCTGGCCGAGGCCACCGGGCTGATGGAGTTGGGCGACTACCGTGCAGCGGCGCTGCTGTTCGCCACGGCGCTGCCGTCCGCATCAGTCGCCGACCAAAGCCTCTCACCGCTCGCTCGTAACACGAATGTCCGGTTCGCAATCCGCGAAGCCATCACATACGCGCATATCAACGAATGCGACCGCGCGGCTGATGTCATCGAGTCCCTCCTGCCCGCAATCGCACCGGCCTCATCAACCGTCGTCCGCCAGGATCTGCGGCGTCTGGCATCGATCATCGCCCGGCGGCGGACACCTCGCCTCCAGGCCCTCGCTCCGGACGTCGTTACGCTGGCAAGGTCGAGGCAGCCAAGAACCCGCGTCCGCCGAACAGGGGCTTAACCGTGTCTGACCACGCACCTGTCATCTTCATCAGTTACCGCGGCAGCGACGAGCCCTGGGCCCCGGATGTCCTATACCAAGGCCTAGCCGCGGCCTTCGGCCCCGAGGCTGTGTTCAAGGCCGGATACGACCTGCGCGCCGGCGATGACTATCCACCGGTCCTTGAGCGGATGGCGGCCTCCTGCCGCATCATGCTGGTGTGCATCGGCCCGCGCTGGCTGACTGCGGCCAACGCGGCTGGCACCCGACGCCTCCAGGAGAAGGACGACTGGGTACGCCGGGAGATTGAGCTCGCGCTCCGCTCAGACAACCACGTCATCCCACTACTGATGGGCAACCGTGACGAAGTTGTCGTGCCGGCACCCGAGGAACTGCCCGCCGATATCGCACCGCTGGTTCAGCGCCAAGCGTTCCGCCTGGAGCCGGGCGGACGACTGCGCGTGACGCTGCCGGACCTCGCCCAGAGGCTGTGCGAACTGGTGCCCGCGCTGGCGACACCGAAACCCGTCGCCGCGACCATGTCGGTGACGCAGCGAGTCGGGACGCTGGCAGGTAGGGCGACGTTGGTACGCGCGCCCGAGGAATTCGTGAGCCAAGGCGACTTCGCTCAGGAAATCGACTCGGTAAGCGAGACCGGCGATGCGATCGCCCTGGATCTGCTTCGGACGGAAGGAAGCTGACTGACAGGTGGGCTTGTAGCGTTCACCTCCGATACCTGGATAGCGGGCGTTGGAGTTCCTGACCTCCATGAGCGTGCTCATCCGATGGATCGATGACTGCACAGTCGACGCCCTTCAGGCGGCTGCCCGATAATGGAAGGCGAGTTGGGGGACGGTTGGGGGACGGCAGTAGTGGTACCGTCCGGCCTCCGTGCGGCATGACCTGACATTGCGCCGACTGGGGAATCGGGCTAGATTGGCCTAAACCAGCTTGAAGTGATCTGAAACTCTATACCAGAGCCTTTATATTCGTGGCCTACGGATCAGAAGGTTAGGGGTTCGAATCCCTTCGTGCGCACTCGCTAAAGCGCTAACCCCAGGTCTATGACCTGGGGTTTTGTGTTTCCCGGGCTCGTCTACTCGACTCGAGTCGAGGCTTAAAGTCGTCGAAATCGGGCCGTGTGATGACGATGTGATGACGGCCGTACGGAGTCCGTGTGCTGACGGGCTGTTTCTCGCCGTGCCGACGTATCACTTCCCGTTCAGAAGTCCGGGTGGTCATCACCGGTTCGAGTGCCGGATGTTCTGACTTTTCCGGTCCCAGGCGTAGCGTCCGTAGTGGGGTGGCACTATCCAAGGCGGGTCGAGTCGAACTGTTGGAGGCCACATTGACCAGGTACGCAGTGGATACCGAACGCTCGACGCTGATCGGGTCGTATCCCACCGGCACTGGTGACGCGGCATTCACGGTGGCGGCGCTACCGCCAGGAACGGCGGTGGACGCGACCCTGTGGGTGGCGGCACGGCTGGATGGGCTGTCACGGGCGCTGTGGCGCAGCTATACGCATCCGGCTGCGGCAGCCGGCGACGACCTGAGCGACAACACCGAAGGCTGGCGTCGACAGAGCGAGCGTGAAGAGTTCGACCAAGTGCTGACCGCGGTCGAAAAACCGAACCTGCCGGATAAGGACGGCTCGGTCATCGTGGAGTACAGCGCAGTTGCGGAGAGCGCGCACCGGCTGGGCCGGGCGCTACACGCGGTCGGCGACGAGAACTTTGCCGCAGCGGTGCGTAGGGAAGTCGCCACCGAAATCGGAGCGGTAACCCAGGCCGAGTTGGGGGATCTCTCCGGTAGGGCAGTGCAGGCGGTGGTGCTGTCACGGACTTCTGCCTCGCCGGTGCAGGTAACTGCCGCTGACGCACTGCTTCGCGAAGAGCCGCTGGGTAGGCCGGAGCTTTTTACCACGGTGGATCCGACATCGGCGGCAGTGGCCGCAGCCCATTGGCTGCACGCAGCGGCCACCGTGGCAGCCGCCGCCTCCGGCTTCGACGTGACGCAGGTGGTGGCAGCAGCCGACGACATCGAAGACATGCCGTTCGCCACCCCGACCATGGTCCTGGAGATGATGCACGCCGGAGCAAGCCCCCACGAGGCCGTCACCGCACTGATCGGCGAGGCCATGGACATTGCCGAGGGCAAGATCCCGAACCTGGCCGGGCTGATGCAAGCGCTCACCGAGGCGGCTGAAAATGCTGACGACGGCAACGGCGACGCACTGGAGATGCTGCTCGGCCAGATCCGCACCACACCGCTGGACACCTCCCGGCCCGCACCGGATCTGCTAGAGGACCTGCTGACCGGGATCTATGCCTGCGCGCTGCTGTATCGGGAATACGGGTCGGATACCGACGATGAGGAGAACGTCGAAGCGTTCAGTCTCGATGAGATCGACGACGTGGTCAGCGCCGTGCTGGGCGAAGATGGCTCCGACTCCGACGACGATGAATACGAAGACGAGGATTCTGACTGGCCCGAGCTGGCGTCGCCCAGGTTCCTGGCCGCAGTGCGCGCACAGGCTGCAGCCACGGCCGACCGCCTGGTGTGATACGCGTCAGGACTTATAGGGCCTGTGCAAGAACGATTATTTGGACTGGAGCTACTAGTCGTACGCCGGGAACATGTCACCGAACAGTTTATCCCAATACTCGAACGCGACCTCCAGGTCGTTTTCCTTCACCGCGTCGTATGCTTTCTTTGCGCGCTTAACAGCGGTATCTAGCTTCGAGAGGGCGACGATCTTGTTAGCGCTAGATGAACACGGCTGGATGCGGCCGGTTGTTCCCGTTGGGTCGTTCATGGCTGCGAGACTGCCAACTTGAAGGTCGGCGAGCAGGAAATATATGTCCATCCAGTAGAAGACGGATGATTGTTCGCGCGTATACTCGGCTGCCCGCATCTCCAGATAGAATGACGAGATTGGCACCTCACGGTAGTACTTCCACGCCTTAAGCAGCCGCGCAAGAGCTTTGGCGTTCCCCTGACCGGGCTCCGTGTTCGACCGGTTCACGTAGTCGAGGTGAGCCTGTGGCGTCGATTCCATCCAATCTGATGTGACCCCGGGGATACTGTACTTCGTGAAGCCGTTGACGGCCGCTATTGGGTAGGCAGGGATGACTTCGACACGTTCATAGCCCTGTAGGGCTCGGAAATACGAATCTGGGGTTGACCTGTGGTTCTCTGGTGCGGAGAGCGAGGTACGGTCAGGCGGCGATCTTGTACTCGTGGGTGAGTCCGCCGAGGATGGCCTTCCTGCGAATCCGGTAGTCCGCGAGGTTGACCGGCGCTGGCGGCCCGGTCTCGGCCTGGGCCGGGGTCACCTGGCCGAGGGCGCGGTGCGGCCTGGCCTCGTTCCGGTGGGCCAGGTAGGTAGTCAACGTTCGGCGCAGGTGCTCTTCGTTGATGATCAGCATCCGGTCGAGCAGCTCGCGGCGCAGCTCCCCGATGAGCCTTTCGCAGATCGAGTTCGATCGAGGGGCACGCGGCGGACTCTTCAGGATGCGGATTCCCTCGTCGGCGAACACCGCGTCGAAGCCGTCAATGAACTTGGTGTCGCGATCCCGGATCAGGAACTTGAACTTCTTTCCCCGCTCGGCCAGTTCCATCAGGACGTTGCGGGCGGCCTGGGTCGTCCACTCCCCCGTCGGGTTCGCGGTCACCCCGGCCAGGTGCGCACGGCGGGTCCCGTGCTCGATGAGGACCAGGGCGTACAGGCGTTTCAATCCGATCGTGTCCACATGCACGAAGTCAATCGCGAGGATGCCGTGGGCTTGCGTTGTAAGGAACTGCTTCCACGTCGGACCCGAACGCCGCGGCGCCGGATCGACCCCGGCCGCATGCAGGATCTCCCACACCGTCGAGGCGGCGATCCGGTGGCCGAGCTTGACCAACTCGCCCTGGATCCGGCGGTGACCCCACATCGGGTTGTCCTTCGCCATCGTCAGCACGAGTTTCTTGACCGCCGCAGCCGTCGGCGGCCTGCCGGGTCTCCGCCGGGCGCTGTAGTCCCACTTGCGGGCAACCAGCCGGCGGTGCCAGGCCAGCAGTGTCGCCGGACTGACCGGGAACACCT
The DNA here is from genome assembly GCF_041262705.1 of Catenulispora sp. MAP12-49. Lineage (NCBI taxonomy): Bacteria > Bacillati > Actinomycetota > Actinomycetes > Catenulisporales > Catenulisporaceae > Catenulispora > Catenulispora sp. MAP12-49. Next base: position 17,211 of record NZ_JBGCCP010000012.1, read on the forward strand.
GAGCCCATCGCCCACGCGGGATCAACGATGACAGCGCCGCGAACCAAAACCGGTCGGCCGACTCATAGCGGGCCCTGGCGATCTGACGACGCAGGACCGCATTCTCGTGGCGTAACACCAGCAGCTCAGCGTCCTTGGATACGTCACGACGGAACAAGACCGCCACGGAACCCAGGACACGACGCGTTGCACGGTACGCGAGAGACAGGAGCATCGAGCCAGGATCGCAGCCCGACAATCGGAAGCCGCAAGTGCCCAGATCACAGGCGGAATCGTATTTCCGAGCCCTACAGGGACGTGCACGGATGTCAGTCGGCGATATTAAAGTCTTTGTAAATATCCTGACTACGGATCAGAAGGTTCGGGGTTCACCTCTTCTTCTGCGCACGCCCCAGCAACGCGGAGATGCCTCAAACCAAGCCGTCGCGCTCTTCAATTCGCACGAGCCATCCGCGAACCGATCTTGACCACAGTCGGCTCGCCGAACACAAAACACCAGGCCACGGCACTGTTTTAAACCGAACGGTTAACGCCCCCTAAGCTCCACCCCATCCCCCGATCTGCGAAACCGCAGGTCGGGAGCTTGTTTTGGCTCGAATGGTTCGCACCTCTAAGACTCCACCTAGTTCACCTCGCCTGTCCGCCGCGGCTGCGCCAAACATGCTTCGACCCAGGCCAGGGCACCTGCGGTCGAACATGCTATCCATGCCGAGTGGGCCTGCGAACGCAACAGTCCGCCGAGGTTCGACCAAGATCGCGAGCTATACGCGAACCGGTTTCGCCTTAGCGAGGGTACTGATTCGGTCGGGCGAAATGCGGTAAGAACTTCCTAGATCCCGCGCTCGCATACTTGAGGTCGGACGGGATCGGCCTGGTCGCCTTGTGATCGCTCCAGCATCCGCGCCGCGGCATTCACCAGGGCGCGCGGGACTTCCGCGACCTGGCTGCGGCAGTCCGCCCAAGCTATGCGTGAACGCGCAGCGCTAAATCAGGCGATGTCAGGGGGACAATCAGTCCGACAGCGCCTCGATGTGCTGGATGGCCACGGCTGTAGCCCAGGGGCTTCTGACATGGGATGGTGAGGTTCATGGTGTTGGGTGTCGGGCCGCTTGCCTACCGCTCGGTGTTGAGAGCTCCGAGCGCGGACAGCGCGTTCCGGGACGTACGGCGTGTCACCGAGGCTTGGCTGGCGGGCAAGTTCGATTTGGCACCGCCGCCAGCGTCCGGGGTCCACCGACTCGATGCGGAGTCGATGCTGACAGTACAGGCGGCTTACGTTCACGGTGACGAGCAGGCAATACGTCTTCAGCTGCGCGAGGACCGGCTTCAGGCGACGTGGCGTACCACTATCACCGCGGTCACCCCTCCCGGGCCGGGAGCACTGATAGCAGTCAGCCTCGAGGTTTTCAGCAACAGCGGCACCGTTCCTGCAGCACGCCCGAAGCTGATACGCGATTTGGTGCAGGCGCTCCGCCCAGTGGACGGCCCGGCGCCGCTAACGACGCACGCCCAGCCAGTCGCTCCCGAAGGAGTACACGAGCTGATCGATGTGCTTTGCGATCCCGGACGGCGGATGCCAGTGGTCCTGGTTGCCAGGCCACTGCAACCCTCGCTCGAATGGAATCGGCGTCTGCAAACGATCGAGCGCGAGTGCGCCGGGTCGGCGTCGCTATACATGTTGCCGGACATAAAGGCGGTCGATTCGTTCAGGGCGGCGATCGGCGAGCACCACCGAGTTGCCCCCGGCGCGGTACGTACCTACTTGACCGAAGTCGATCCGGCGTGGCGCGGGGACGCGCCGCGGCACCGGTTCCTGCCTGTCGCGCGACTCAGCGACCCGGCGGACCAGGCATGGCGGGGTGTGTACCGCACGGTGCAGCGGCTGTCGACTGGCGCTGTCATGCCGGAAGCGCTGCGTAACGTGATGTTCCCGGACGATGACGGTCGGCGGCGAAGCGCCGAACGGCAAGCCGCGCTAGCGGTTGAAGTCTCAAGCGCGGAGCTTGCGCAGCTAACGAGGGAAAACCAGGATTTGCGCGAACTGCTGGCCGGAGCCGACGAGGACCTGCAGGAGGCGGCACGCAACGAGGAGCTGTCGAAACAGACCATCGCAAGCCAGGAAGAGCAGCTGCTCGACGCCTGGGCAACCATGGAGGACGATGCGGATACCGCGCAGCGTGCTCTCGACGAGGCCGAGCGTGCACGAGCCGAATCCGACATCCTCCGACGCCGGCTGCGCGAAGCGGGCCAGTACGAGGACGCGGTGGTCGCCGAGCCGCCAGCTGGCGTGCCGAACTCCTTCGAGGAGTTGTGGGAACGGTTGGAGTGGCTGGACGGAATCCTGGTTACCGCCGACAAGGAAACGGCCCTGAGTTTGGACGAATCGGAGCGGGCCCGGGTATGGGCGGCCAAGGCCTGGAACGGCCTGCGCGCGCTGGACTCCTACGCCCAGGCCGCAAAGGACGGCTTCAACGGCGGCTTCTACGAGCACTGCAAGCAGGGGCGCGCGGGCACGGTAACGTGGCCGTTGAAGCAGGTGGCGATGGCCGAATCGGAGACAACGATGAACAAGTGGGGCTTCGAGCGTGTCTTCGCTGTACCACCGGAGGTGGACGGGTCCGGCAGGAGCGAGATGCAGGCTCATTTGAAGTTGGAAGGCAAGGGTAGCGCCTGCCCGAGAATCCACTTCTTCGACGACGCCAAGGGCGCCACGGGCCAGATAGTCGTCGGCTACATCGGTCCGCACTTGCACAACACCAAGACAAACTAGGACGCACTCGAGACGCTGTCTCGCTGACTGGGCCGGGTCGATCGCCTAGCCCGAGTTCTCCGTGTTGCTGGCGGTCCGTTCCCGGCGGCGGCTCGGATGTCAGAGGCGTTCGCGGTCCGGATGCTCGACGCGTTCGAGACGAGCGGTCCCCAGGTCCGTAGCCACGACGGCGTCAACGTCCTGGAGCTGTAGACAGCCATTCGAGAGCGACGCGACGGGGGCTGTTAAGAGTTTCTCTACTGATTCAAGGGCACGCCTGGCGGCGTGCCTGCGCCTGCTGAATACCTCGTCCGCGCAGGTCAAGAGCGTATACAGGTTTGGTGCGGAGGCGATCGACCCAGCATCGAACCTCGTGCTGTGGTCTTGGTCAAATCTCGGGCATGATGGCGGGTTGTGCTGTCGCGTCTGGCCTATCTCGCCGTCACCAACGCCTTCGCCGTGTTGCGGTTGCTGCCGTTGAGCGACCGGGACAAGGATGCGGAAATCTTGGCCCTGCGCCATCAGCTCGCGGTCCTGCAGCGGCAGCTAAGCTCGAACAGTGCCAGGTTCGCACCGAGGACCGAGCCTTCCTCGCTGCACTTCTCAAGCCCCTGCCCCGTGATTCACTACGCCGGCTGCATCTGATCGTCAGCCCGGACACGGTCCTGCGATGGCACCGCGATCTGATGCGCAGACGCCATGTGAACACCTGCCGGCCCCAGCGACCAGGACGCCCGCGAACGGTCGCCTCGATCCGGCGGCTGGTGCGGCGCCTGGTCCGGGAAAATCCGAATTGGGGCTATCGCCGCGTGCACGGCGAACTGGCCACGCTGGGCATCAAAGTCGCGGCCTCGACCGTCTGGGAGATCCTCAAGGACGAGGGCATCAACCCGGCACCCGAGCGCACCGCCACCACCTGGGCCGCGTTTCTGCGCAGCCACGCTGACGCGCTGCTGGCGTGCGACTTCATCGAGACCATCACACGGACCGGACAGCGCCAGTACATCCTGGCCGTCATCGAGCACGCCACCCGGCGAGTCCGCGTGCTAGGCACCACCGCCCACCCCACCGCCGCCTGGGTCGCTCAAGCGGCGCGGAACCTGGGCATGGACCTGGAAGAAGCCGGAGCCACAGTCAAGTACCTGGTCCGGGACCGGGACGCGAAGTTCCCGCCGCTGTTCGACGAGATCCTCGCACGGGCCGGCATCCAGGTCGTACTCAGCGGCATCCGCGTACCACGGATGAACTCGATCACGGAGCGGTGGGTGCAAACCTGCCGCCGCGAACTGCTGGACCGCACCTTGATCTGGAACCAGCGTCACCTGCTGCACGCCCCGCACGAGTACGAGACGCACCACAACAGACACCGCGCTCACCAAGCAATACAGCAGGCCGCGCCGCTACGGGCAGTGCCCGCACCGATCACCGACCCACAGCACATCACCGACCTCGACATCCGTCGACACGACCGACTCGGCGGCATCATCCACGAGTACCAACACGCGGCCTGACCTGCCTGGACGACTTTATCGGCAGGCGCAGTGTTCCGAGTCCCGTCGGGAGCGAGCACGACAGTCAGCGAATATTTGCGCTCAAACGACGTGTTCAGACATCTTAAAGACTAATCCGCAGTTCCCGCACTCCACACTTCCAAAAAAGTTCTTGAGTTGCAACTGCACATCTACCCGTCTGTCAGAACGCGTACGCAAAAGAAGATGCGCCGCCATCCCGCTTAATGATGTCTCATGCGCGGCGATCAGCGGGGTTCGCCGTACATCAGAGTTTTCGAGATAGCCATAATCCAACGTTGAGAAATATCCAGAATCACCGAGGGAAACATAATTATATTGTCCGCAACGAGGGCACGTGGAGCGAAGTTCACTCCCACCAAGGTTTTCAACTCCATCAGTGTCAATGGCGAAACCTTGCAAGTATGTTAGGGCTACAAGGATTCCCACATACGACGCTCTGTCGACCTCGGGGGACCTCAACGACAGATCTGCCAGATCACGCATTTCGGCGATCTCAGCCGCGTAATCCGCGAATGGATCGACGCCTCCGGGGCGATCCGGCCATGAAACAATGGATCCGGCGAGCGAGAGCGGCATGTACCGGTCAGCTGCAGGCCACGACCTCGCTATAGCAGCCAACGAAGGCAAGGCCGCATAGCTCGCCGAGTAGACCCCCCGTGCATCGCTAAGTCGCGCCCACAGATACGTCCAGGCACGACTTTCGGGGTTAGTCCCGGCTTCAATGAGGAGCTGAGGAATCTTATCGGCGGCCCCACTTGAATCCTTCAATTCCGACCATTCCACCATGTGCCGCATCCCTTCCATATGTGGTCCCGATTAAGGCCCAAACCCGGCAAGATTGTTCTGAGCGATGGTTCCGAGCTGATAAATGTTCCGATAGTTGTGAACACCATCGCTGCCAGGGCCCACCCAGGCCATGTCACCGTATTGATTGATGATAACCCTGAACCGATCTTCGTGACCAGGGAAGTCGTATACCCAAGCACCAGCCCACTTCCGCACCTGCGATGGGCCCATCCCGGAGCGCACGCCAATGCAGTCCAACGTCGGATCGTCCTCGCAGGGGGTTCCATAATTACCCACGGCACGGCGAGCCAGCGTTTTATTACGAATAGCGGCTTTTATCACGTTCGGAACTTGCGGAGTTCTCGATGACGTGCTGAACATCGTACCCAGATCGTTTGCCAAGCCGTTCGCGCCGCTGGACACCGTTGAGATCCCATAGCCGGTCGCAATGGCCCCACCGGCCATCACCGGAATACCCACTGGGGCTCCGGCTCCGGTATCGGTCACTCCGAAACCAGTGGCCATGAGTAGCGCTCCCCCCGTCGTGGCGCCTGCTCCACCCAACATCTGGAGTGCATCTCCCAGTGCGTCAAAAGCTGCACTGGGATCGAAGTTGAACGAATCGATACCGTCGACCTGAGCCTGCGATACTGGGCAATAACCTCCACGTGCCCCGCAACTTCTATGAATGGTTTTTGCATAGTACGCCTTCAGCAGGTCGGCGTATTCCTGAGAAATCTGCTTCGCGTCGTCAGGCGTCAAGGGCGCTGAATCATCCGACTGAGAGTCGCCGCCGGTATCCGAGGAATCATCCTGGCCCGATACGCACTCCTTCTTCGCGTAACCGGACAGGCCAGCACACGGCCCTGATCCCCCCGAGGGTGCCGGCGTCTGCGATGTTGTCGGGGGAAGTCCATGGCAGGTGCCGGTATCAGCGTCGCAGATCAGCCCGGTGGGGTCGCTGTTGTCAACAGGGTCGTTGCCGGCGTAGCTGTAGCCGCCGATCGCCTGGGGGCTGTTCGGCTGGAAAACGGGGTCGGCGGAGATGAAACGTCCAGTGAGCGCATCGTATTTGCGGGCGCCGATGTCGACGAGGCCGGTGGAGGCGTCGGTGGTCTTGCCGAGGAAGGTGTGGTCGTCGGGCCACGCGGGTGTGGTGGTTGGGGTGACCGGGGTGCCGCGACTGTCTCCGAAGGGCTTGTTGTACCGCCGCGCCTGGACCTGACCGGTGGCCGCGGAGATCGTGGTGGTGGCAGTGCTTTGGGGGTTGCTGACCTCGTAGGTGAGGGTGCCGGTCTGATCCGCGACGATGGTCGGCGCGCCGGGTGCGGCGTAATAGCGCTGGGCCGTGACCCTGCCCGAGGTGGTGCTGAGATGGATTTCGGTGCCGCCGAGGTACAGAGTGATGGTGCCGTTGGTGGAGCCCGTCGTGTAGTCCCGGCGGATGAGCTGGTTGCCGTCCGCGTCGTAGACGTATGACGCCGTCGTGTTCGTCGTGGTGTTCGCGTCGGATGCCAGTCGGCCTTCGGGGTCCCACTTCAGGGTCTCGTTGGCGTTGCCCGCGCTGCCCTGCGTCGTGATCGTGCGGCCCGTGGTGTTGCCGGCGCCGTCGTAGGTGAAGGTGTCGGGTGTGCTGACGCCGGTCGCGGTCACGGAACTCAACAGGTGCGGACCGGTGCCGCCGGTGGTGGCCGATCCCGCCGTGTTGGTGCTGCCGGCTGCCGGGAAGCTGCTGGTGCGGGTGACGTCCTTCGCGACGGTGCCGGTGATGTCGTGGTCGGTGACCGTCGAGCGGTTGCCGGTCACGGCGCCGTTGCCGAGGCCCACCGCGTTGGTGGCGTCGAAGCCGTACGACTGCCAATACGGTGCCGGGCTGGTCATGGCGCCGGTGGCGGTGCTCCCGCTGATCTGTCCCGAGGCCGCACTGGCGGCCGTGGGCGGGTTGTTGGTGGTGGAACTGGCGCAGGAGCCGATACCACCGGGCTTGGGACCGTTGTTGGGGATCGCCGGGTTGCCGGCGTTGACGCCGGTCGCCGCGGAGGGCGTCTGGTCTCCGGTGTCAGTCCAGCTGTTGGTGAGGCGGCCGGCGTAGTCATAGGTGAAGCACTGGTTGTCGCGCGCGTAGATCGGCTGGTAGGTGCCCAGCGCGTTGTAGTTCTGCAGGTCGGCGACGGAGGTGACCTGGCCTGCCGCGTCGTAGGTGTAGGTGGAGTAGTCGACGCCGTAGGTGTTCAGAGCGTTGGTGTTGCCGTTCTGGCCGGCGGAGGCGTCAACGAAGCTGTTGGTGAGCCGACCGGTGCCCGCGTCGTACAGGTTCTGCTGTACCACCTGATAGGGATAGTCGCCCAGGGTGCGGGAAGCGATGCGGCCGAGTTGGTCGTAGGTAGTGGCGAAGACATAGTCGGCGTTGCCGCCGGTGGCCAGGAGCAGGCCGTTGTCGTTGTACGAGTTGTACACGGTCTCCAGCGGCATGCCGGAGTTCGGTACGGCGGGCAGGTCGGTGTGGTCCAGCCGCCCGGTGACCGACGTGTAGTAGTTGTTGGTCTGGTACGTGGTGGCCAGGGCGCCGTTGTTGTCGGCGGGCGGGATGGTCGCCGAGGCACCGAGGGCACGGCCGCCGGCGTCGTAGCCGGTAACGGCGCTGGTGTATTGGGTGGTGCCGTTGTCCATGTACCGGATGGAGGAGGCCGGAAGGCCGTAGTCGGTCTTTCCGTCGGAGCCTGGCACGGAGTCGTAGGACCAGGACGCCATCAGTGCCGAGGCGGCGGGGGTGCCCGCGGAGGTATAGGGCGCGTTGTATTCGGCCGTTTTGCGGTTCAAGACGTCGTAGTAGTACGACAGGGTCTGGCCGCGGCCGTCTTGAGTCTGCACCAGCAGGCCGGCGTTGTCTTCGATGGTGGTGCTGGTCCCGGTGTCCGGGTCCTTCTGGGTCACGCTGTGCCCGAGCAGGTCGTTCGTGGTTGAGGTCCACACGTTTGACTTGGTGCCGTCGGTCACCGTGGAGACGGTGCCGTTGTTCACGTATTGGAAGTCGTATTTGGTGATGTCGGCGTCGCCCACGTTGCCGGTCGGCGCCGGCGGGTTGTTGTGGTATGTCCACAGCGCTGAAGTGCGGCCGCGGGCGTCGGTGAACGTCGACGTGGCGCCCGCGGAGGCGGTGCCGTTACCGGACGGGGATGTGACGTCGGTGCGGTCCACACCTGGGTAGGCGGTGGTGGTCACGGCACCGGGTATCACCGCCGAGGTCGGGGAGCCGCCGCCGACAGGGGCGGCGTTCGTGTACTGCGTCACCGTAAGCGTCCGGGAAAGTCCGTCGTAGGTGGTGACCTGCTGCGAGGGAAGTGCGTCGCCGTAGCTCCGGAAAGTGCCCGAGGGAGCGTCGACGTTGTCCCAGTGCGCGGCAGCGGTGCGCCACGGCTTGCCCAGGCTGTTGAACTCGGCCTGGGTGGAGATCAGGCCGGAGGAATCGTCCGCCGGAGTGGCCTGGGTCTCGATCTGCTCGCCGAACGCGTCCAGGATTACGTCGGACTCGGCGTAGGTGTCGTTCTCCCGCAGTGTCCGCGTCTGCACGTAAGGGTTGGTGGCCGCGACGCTCGGCGACAGGGTCGTCCCGAACACCCCGTAGGTGTAGGTGGTGTCCGGCGTGGAGGCGTTGGCCGCCTTCGGATGGTCGGGGTTCCACACCTGCGTGGCCCGGCCCAACCCGTCGTAGACGGCGTCGGCCTGGCGACCGTTGATGTCCACGGCGGTCTCGGTCACCTGGCGACCCAGGTCCACAATGGCGGTCGAGGTCCACCCCTTGGCGTTGGTCGTGGTGATCGACGTCGGCAATAGCCCAGGCTTGGAGACGAACCCAGTTCGGGTGGTGTGCTGGTCCGCGTCCTTGGTCGACGTCAGTCTGCCGTAGCCGTCGTAACCCATGGTCGCGGTGGTGACCAAGGAGCCGCCGGCGGTCGGGTAGGCCAGGGTGGACGTCACCGACCCGGCCGTGACCCCCGGGAACGTCTGGCCGTCATACACCGTCTCGGTGTCCGAAGTCGTGGTGGCGTTGGTTTCCGATGTGGTAGTGCAACTACCCCCGGCCGGAACGGTGGAGGTGATGACCTCGTCCGAGTAGGCGCTCCACTCGTAGCCGTCGACACCTGCGGCAGTATTGATCGCGTACCGGTTGAACGTACACAGCTCCTGCACGTTGCCCAGCGCTTTGCCGTTGGCGTCCGTGTCGCCCTTGTCGTCGGTGGTCAGCAGTCTGCCGTTGCCCCCGGTACCGCCGGCACTCGTGAAAACAGGCAGGGAGTTGTCGTAGGTGTAATCGATCTCGGTACGGCGCAGACCACCTGTGGACAGCGGTGCGTAACTGATCTTCTTGGCGATGTGCGAGAAGTGCGCGCGTTGCAGCGGCAAGGGTGAGACCCGGGCGTGCGTCGCGGTCACCATGCCCGGATCGTTCGGGTCTTCGGGAACGCTGATGCTGTCGCTGACGACTGTGCTGGAGTTCTCGGAGGCGAATACCTGTGTCTCTAACGCCTGCCCGGCCAAAGCGTTGTCGTCGCGGTATCCGAACCCGTTGGTGCCGGTACCGGTGCAGGCCGCGTTCGCCGGCGCCTGGTTGTGCGAGTCGTTCAAACACACCGGCTTGGTCGGGTCCTGGTCCATACCTTGGAAGTACGTGGTGGTGCTGGAGGAGTTGGCGCCGGTGGACTCGCCGGACGTCGTAGTTGTGACCTGGCGGAAGCCCCGGTACTGGTCGGCAATGCGGGGGGCGGATGGGTCAACCTGCTCGGAGTCGTTGGTGTGCCACGCTGGCGTGCCCACGTAGGTGTAGGCAGTGGAGTGCGTCTTGGAGTACCCGTAGTTGGTGTTGATGGTCGTGCCGTCCACCACCGATACCGAGGTCACCACGTACTTGAAGAACCAGTCGGTGTGCTTGTTCCCGTTGGAGTCCGTGTAGTTCTCGGGGTAGCACAGGGTGGCATTAGCGATTGTGGTCGGCGGCGCAGTCGAACCGCAGCTCAACGTCCCGGGCATATCGTAATTCACGGTGGTGATGGCGCCGAGCTCATCAGTGATCTGATCCAACCGGAAACGGTCGAACTGTGATGTGGTCCACGGCGTGAGCGCCGTATCGCGGTTCGGCTTTGTGTTGTCGTATCCGAGATTGACCGCCGGCGCTGTCGTGGAAGCCACCGTACCGTCGGAATTGGTCAGGTACCCAGTGTGGACGATGGAGTCCAACCGCAGCTGCGCCGAGTTACCGGAAGTCCCAGGGTCCAGCGGGATCGGGAATGACTGGTTGAACGTGTATGTATCCACCGCCCGGAAGTTCACCGGGGTGCCAGACGGCTGAGAACCCGTCGACGCACCGCTATTGACGGCAGTGGTGATTCCGGCCAAGCGAACGGTGGAGAAGAAGGCTGGCGAACCCACCGCGCACGTGGTGCTCCCGCTCTTACAGTGCTGATCCCATGGCACATCCGTGAACGCACCGGAGTTGGTATCCGTGATCCCGGTGGTCGCAGTACCGACGGAGACCGTCGGCGGCGTCGTGGGGCAGGCGTTGTCTGTTGAGGAATACACGCAGCGTGGCATGTAGTCGAACAGCACCGTCGAAGCGGGCGCCGGCCCGGTGTTGGTGCCGTCGGCCAACGCGCCGGCCGCCTTGTCGACGTTGCCGGTCTGCCAGCCGTAGTCGATCTCCCGCATGAAGCCCCCACCGGTGTATTCGGTGGTGGAGCCGTTGTGCATGTAGTAGTCCTCTTCCCGCGCATACGTGTAACGAGTCACGTTGTTGTGCGGGTCGATGACGAAGTCCAGGTTCCAGCGCCAGCCCTGGCGGCACGACGAGGCCTGCTCGCTGCCTGTCGGATCATTGCAGCTGGTGCCGACGCCGGTCCCGAACACCGGCGTTGACCAGGTCGAGTACGTGGGGGCGTCCGACATGCCGTCGCCGCCGTAGTTCTGCGGCAGCCGGTTGGCACCGTACAAGTAGACGGTGCCGTCGGTCGCCGTGAGCTTCCAGTACCCGTTGTTGACGGTGTTGTTCCCGCCAAGCGCGCCGGTCATGAACTGCACGCGCGTCCCGTCGTCCACCGCGAGGCGCCACTTGGAGTTGTCGCTGTCGTCGCGGACCAGGCCGCCCGCGTGCGCGCCGCCGGAGATCGCGGCGTTCGCCGTTCCCTGACACAGGTCGCCGACGGTCGCCCAGGCCGAATTGACCGTCGCGCACGGCATGTACGTCGTCTCGATGTACGAGGAGGCGCCGCCGCCCAGGTCGAACCCTTCGCCGACCACCGAGGTCTGGCCGTTCGACACGGTGGTCCGGCCGTCGACCGACCCCGAGTCGTACGCCAGCGACACCCCGGGGGCGCTGTTGCCCAGCGACGGCGGAGTAGACACCGGATAGGACCATTCGAAAGACCCGGAGTTCCCCGAGGTGGTCCAGGAGTCGCTGGACTTCAACGAGGACGCCGTGAAAGTACCGCCAGCGGGACCAGTCGCTGTGGACGTCGCCGCGAGCACCATCGTGCTGGCGGCGGCCTTGGACGTCGCCGCGTCGGCCGACGATTGCGAGATGCCGGTCGAGGAGGCGCCGTGCTGTCCCGGGATCGTCACCGTGGCGACCAGTCGCTGGTGGTCGTGGTCGTTGACGGTGGTCACCGGTGTCTGCACCCGGCATTTCGGAACCGTCGGCGTGGTCAGCGCACAAGCCGGCAGCTGCACCAAGTGCAGACGGTCGCTGAAGTCCGCCCCGAACGCACCGGCCCACGCGCCGTAGGACACCGCGACATCGGCCGTGCCGGGCGTCTTGACGGTGTCGGGCTGGGCGACGGTCACGATGACGCCGGACACCCCAGCCGCGACCGCCTGTGCGTGCGAGGCGACGGTCGCCTGCACCGACGACGGAACCGGCGTGGCTGCTTTGGTGCTGGTGCTGGTCAGGGCAGAGCGATCGGCCGGAGCAGCGGCGGCGACCAGCGTCCCGGCCGGAGCCACGGTCACGGGCGAAGACGTTTCCGGCGCGGCCGCGAGCATCGCCCGGTTCTTCACGGCGGAGGAGGCGGAGGCGTTCACGTCTGCGGCGAACTGCTCGGCTGCCGGCCAGGTCGGCAGGTGGACCGCTGGGGACGCGGAAGTGTGAGTTTGACCCGCGGTATGCGCTACAGCCGGAGAAGCCGCGGTGGGATCCAAACCTTTGACCTCACGAGGCGTCCACACTTTTCCAGGATGCGGACGGCCCCCATGCTTCTGTGCCGAAGAAGCCAATGCAACAGTCGCCGTCGCGGGGCTCACCGCCGCCGCACCGAGCGTCAAAGAAAGAAGAATCGCAGCCCAGCGGGCACCGCGATACCGGGAAGTCCCAGTCCGCGAATTCCGCCCACGTCCCGCACCCGGAGCACGCCGAATTACCATGCCACCCTCAACGAAGCAAACGAGAAGAGAACACACCGACAAGACGCCGATGCGGCACAGCCCCACCACGAGGCGCAGAAACCAGAACCCCCCGGCTCCAGAACCCCGGTCGCTTAATCGGTTGTTGATCACTCGACCGATCCGTCAGCATGCCGCAGAACCTTGACCGACGCAAGTGTTCGATCGAGTACTGATCCGAGCATTGCCGAGGTCTTGTGGTTCCGTTATGTTCACCGGGCTGATCATCAACGCACTGTGGAACAAACTGGAGGACCCAGTGGGGGGCAAACCACGTGGTCGCCTATGGCGACTGGCGTCTATAGGGATGGCGGCCAGCCTTTGCCTGGCCGTGTCATCCGGCACCTTCGCCGTTGCCGGGACCGCAGCCGCGCCCGGCGCCGGCGGTCTCGTGCAGACCCACGACCCGAAGGACCCGAATAAGCCTTCGGGACCGGCAGACACCTCCAAGCCAGGCGCCAAGACGACGGCGCCCGCGTTGAGCTCGATGAGCTCTCAGACGACACCGGACCCTGCGAAACTGGCCATCGCCGACGCCATCGCGACCGCGAAGAAGACTCACAAGTCGGTCCCGATCCCCGCGGCGACGACCGCCTACGCCACCATGGTCGCCAACCCCGACGGCACGGTCAGCGCCAACAGCCACGTCAACCCGCAGCGTGCGAAGGTCGGCGGGCAGTGGGAGCCGATCGACACCACGCTGGCGGTGGGGTCCGACGGCCAGCTACACAGCAAGGCCACCGTCACCGCGATCACCCTGTCCGACGGCGGCAGCGCGCCGCTGGCGGTCACCGACGACGGAGCCGGCCACGTCCTCACCCTGACCTGGCCCGGCACCCTCCCGAAACCGACGGTGTCCGGCGCCGTCGCCACCTACCACGCTGTGTACCCCGGCGTAGACCTCCAAGTCACCGCATCCGCCACCGGCATCACCCACCTGCTGGTCGTCCACGACGCCGCCGCAGCCGCCAACCCGGCGCTGTCCAGCGTCCAGATCGGCGAGACCGGCACCGGAGTGCAGATCTCGGCGACCCCCGCCGGCGGCGTCCAGGCCGTCGCCGCAGACGGGACCAAGGTCTTCACCGGCCAGGAACCGCACATGTGGGACTCGGCCGGCAAGGCGAGCCCGCCGTCCGGCTCCTCGAAGGCCGCCGCGCCCGCGATCGCGGACAGCGGGCCGCACACCGCCGCGCTCCCCGCGCACGTGGCCAACGGCAAGATCACCCTGCAGCCGGACCCGAACCTGCTGCGCGGCGCCTCCACCATCTACCCGGTCTACATCGACCCGGCGTGGGTGGAGAACCCGCAGAACTGGGTCGAGATGGACTCCGCGAACCAGAAGGTCTGGGACGGCCAGGCGCCCTATCCGTGGGGGACGCAGAGCCAGCCCTACGACAACAGCATCGTCCGAGTCGGCAACAGCGGCGGCACCGTGTTCCGCTCCCTGCTGCAGTTCAATGCCGACATCCTCGCGCCCAACAACTACACCAACTTCCTGATAGTCAGTGACGCCTGGCTATACCTGACCTTCCAGGGCAGCTGCGTCACGACCGACGTGTGGGCCACCGACCGTTTCGACTCCGGCATCAACTGGGGCAACCAAGACTCCGGAGGCGCCACGGGGTACAGCGTGTGGAGCGGCGGCCACGTCATCGGGACCAACAACTGCTCGGCCAACCCGTGGAACCCCATCACCATCAACGACGCGAGCCAGGTCCAGCAGGTCTTCGCCAACCACGGGCACACCTTCAGCGTCGGGCTGCGGGCCCACAACGAGGCCGCCGGCGGCGGGTACGGCGGCATCCAGGTCCTCAACAACGGCCTCATCTACGACGCCAACATCACTGTCAAGTTTGTCGCAGAGCCCTGGTTCGAGAATGTGGGCACCACCGGCGTGGCCGCTCCCGTCGGAAACCACGGTGCGACCCAGCAGATCTGCGGCAACGACATGACCACCGCCGGCTATCTGCCGATGGTCTCGGGCCCCGCCACCTTCACCGCCGGCCTGGCCGACTGGGACGCCGAAAAGATCGACTACCACTTCTGGCTCAACGATTTCACCAGTCAGAGCGGGACCCAGGACGGAGGATCAGGGAGCGTCACAGCCATACCGTATTCACAATCACAAACACCCGGCAGCCCCGGCACCGGCGGTGCGACGACCCCGCTGACTGGCTCCTTCCCCACCACAACCTCGACAGTCACCTGGTTCGGCGGCATGACGGGCACCAGGCAAAGCGTGACCGGTATCCGAGACGGCGACCTGTATCAGATGTTCGTGCAGGCCCAGGATGATGATCCCACCGTCGACACGGCCTTCAACAACGCCAGAGGAGCCAGCGGCAACAACCTGGAATACCCGTACATCCAGTGCTACTTCCACGCCGCGTTGTCCGCCCCGCTTCAGCCGGACTTCCCGACCAATGCCGGGACCACGTTCGTCAGCAGCGGAACCCACCTCACCGGCAACTACCCGGTCGTCGGCGACGGCGGCAACATCATCGTCCACTCCAGCGCCCCGCACACGCCCATCGCCCGGTTCGACTGGGCCCTGAATACCTCCTCCACCAACGCCGGCGCCTACAACTGCGGCGGCGTCATCAACGCCGCGTGCGGCTCGGTGGCAGCCAACAACGCCCTGGACAGCACCTCCACCATCACCATCGGCAACGGCCCCAACACCCAGACCCTGGGAACCGGTGAGCACTGGGGCAACAACTACGTGTACGTCTCAGCGGTCGATGTCGCCGGCAACGTCTCGGCGGCAGCGCGCTTCGACTTCTTCCTGGGCGAGCCATTCCAGCCGGTCTCCTTCGGAAACGTCACCGGCGACGGCACCCCCAACCTGATGAAGGCCGACACCTCCGGGAACCTGGACATCTATCCGGCGAACCAGGACATGGACCCCAACGCCGCCGACGCCGTCGAGGTGGCGCCCGCCGCTGCCGCGCCCAACGGCACGTCGTGGAAGAACGCGCTGTACACCCACCGCGGCGCCGAACGCGTCCAGCCCACCGACGACCTGTTCGCGTGGGACATCGGCTCGGACAACATCGGCCATCTCTACTACTACTTCAACGCCCAGACGGCCTCGGCCAGCACTCAGCCCGGCTACGTACCACCGGCCCGCCTGGACACATTCACACAAACCCAGCGGAGCCTGATCACCAGACCGACCTGCACCCCGTCGGCGACCAACGGGTGGTGCGTCGGCTACAACCAGAGCAACTGGAACGACGTCAAGAAGATCCTGGCCGTCGGACCGGTCCTGGGCGGCTGCAACATCAAGGCGCCCACGACCGCCTGCAAGACCAACCTGATCACGATCGAGACCGACGGGCACAGCCCGGCACGGATGTGGATGTTCTCCCCCGCCGGCATCGGCCAGCTGCGCAACCCCGTCCTGCTCTCCACCTCCACCCCCGCCTCGGCCGCCGGCCCAGGCTGGGACTGGGCGACCGTGCGCTTCCTGATGGCCCCCGGCAACGCCGCCGGACACCCGGCCCCGACCGGTGCACCCGCTGCTGGCGGCATGCCGGACCTGTGGGCCGTCGACTCGACCGGCACCCTCTACCAGTTCACCAACCACTCAGACACCGCCCTGGCCGGCGCCGGCCTCGGCGACCTGAACGCCAAGACGCAGTTGGGCACTACCGGGCAGTTCAACAACTACGACTGGGTCAGCACCGCCGGGGACCTGAACGGCGACGGCAACCCCGACCTGTGGGTCGTTAACGGCGGCCGAATGGACGTCCTGTTCGGCCCCATCGGCGCCAACATCACCGACCAGAACACCAAACCGATGAGCGGCACCGGCACCAAGCCCACCCAAGCCCAGAGCACCGCCACCACCGCCGACTGGACCTCCAACGCCGCCACCCTCCAGGGTGATGTCGTCGGCGGCGGTCTGGCCGGACAGGTGCGTCTGCCCGGCGTCGTCGGCAGCACCGCCCCCGGTCAGAAGTGCCTCGACGACCTCAACGGCAGCCTGGCCGACAGCACTACCGTCATCGACATCTACGACTGCAACGGCACCATGGCACAACAATGGACCTTCGCCCCCGACGGCACGATCCGCTATCTGGGCTCCGACCCGACCGACCCGAAGTGCCTAGACACCAATAACGGCCTCATCCAAGGGCAACTGGTCACCTTGTTCAGCTGCCAGCCGAAAAGGAACCAGATCTGGCGGACCATCCCGTCGCCATCCACCCCCGGGACGTACTGGATCTACAACCCCACCTCCGGAATGTGCCTGGACGACAGCAACGGGAATAGCAGCAACCACAACCCCTTCTGGCTCTGGCCCTGCATCGACAGCATCGCCCAGCGCTACCAGCTGCCCAAGGCCGCCGGGGCGATGCAACAGGTCGAGGCGGAGTCCCTGTGGGGCAGCCAGAGCGGTGCCACCCCCACCCCGCAAGCAAACTGCTGCGGCATCAGCCTGTCTAACGGCTACCAGAGCTACTTCCCCGCCACCGCGGCCGGCGCTTCCATCACCTACAACTGGTATGTGCCCGTGACCGGCACCTACATCGTCGAGCCCTCGCTGACCAAGACCAACGACCGAGGCCAGTACACACTGACAGTCGACAGCACCAAGCTGCCCACGACCTTCGACGGGTATCAGGCGTCGGGTGTCTCCCTGGCCACCGTCCCGTTCGGGAAGATCTCCCTTTCTGCGGGCATGCACAACTTCATCTTCACCGCGGCAGGCACGAACGCCGCCAGCATCGGTAACCGCTACGTGCTCGGCGTCGATACCCTGGCACTCGCGCCCACCACGACAACCGGCCCCACTGCCGCGCTGAAGGTCTCCAGCCCGGGAATCGTCAACCAGCCGGTGACCGCCGACGCCTCGGCATCGTTCCCTGGCACGGCGGGGATCACCGGCTACACCTTCGACTTCGGTGACGGCACGGTGGTCGGCCCGCAAGCCGGCCCGACTGCGCAACACGCCTACACCGCCGCCGGCACCTTCCAGGTGAAGGTCAGCGCCACCGACGTCAACAACGCAAGCTCCACTTCTTCCACGACCGCGGTCGTCATCCTCAGCGGCCCGCCGGTCATCAACGGGGACTTCGAGTCCGGGAGCCTGGCCGGCTGGCCCGCGTCCTACAACTCTGGCGTCACCACTACGAACCCGCACAGCGGCACCTACGCCGGGCAGATCAACGCACCAACCGGCGGCAACGGATCCATCGAACAAGTCGTGAGTGGGCTGACACCCAATACCGGCTACACGCTCACAGGCTGGGTCCGCACCGACGGCGGCACCACCATCTTGGGCACCAAGTTCTACGACGCCGACCCCAACGACGACACCGGCGACACCACCACCGCCACCACCTGGACCCAACTCAGCAGCCAATTCACCACCGGACCCACCAACACCACCGTCGACATCTACTGCTACCGACCCACCGCAGGCACCTCAGCCTGCGACGACTTCACCCTGCTGGCCAACCCCGCAGCGGGCGCCGTAGGCAACCCCGACTTCGAAACCGGGAACCTCGCCGGCTGGAACGCCGCCAACAACGCAGGCATCACCACCACCAACCCCCACTCCGGCACCTACGCCGGACAAATCAACGCACCCACCGGCGGCAACGGAACCATCGAACAAGTCGTCACCGGACTAATCCCCAACACCTCCTACACACTCGCCGGCTGGATCCGCACCGACGGCGGCACCACCACATTGGGCGCCAAACAATTCGATCCCGCAGGCGACAAGCAAGAAGCCACCACCACCAACACCGGCTGGACCCAGCTCACCGACCAGTTCACCACCGGAGTGAACAACACCACCGTCGACATCTACTGCAACCGAGCCACAGCAGGCACCTCAGCCTGTGACGACTTCACACTGACCCCCACCCCGGCAACCGTGCCCAACCACGACTTCGAATCCGGGAACCTGGCCGGCTGGACCGCCTCCTACAACGCAGGCGTCACCACCACCAACCCCCACACCGGCACCTACGCCGGACAGATCAACGCACCCACCGGCGGCAACGGATCCATCGAACAAGTCGTCACCGGCCTGACACCCAACACCACCTACACCCTCACCGGCTGGGTCCGCACCGACGGCGGCGCCACCATCTTGGGCACCAAGTTCTTCGACGCCGACCCCGACGACGACACCGGCAACTCCACCACCGCCACCGGCTGGACCCAACTCACCAGCCAATTCACCACCGGACCCACCAACACCACCGTCGACATCTACTGCTACCGCTCCACCGCAGGCACCTCAGCCTGCGACGACTTCACCCTGACCGCCAACTAGCTCAGGAGCCATAAGAAGCGGCCAACCAACCGAAGGGCGCTGCCAACCCAGACAGCGCCCTTCACCGCAGCGGCGAAGACAACAGCCCGTGGCAGGCCACTAATTGCGAGCCATTCGCGAACCGATCTTGGCCTTAAACGACTCACCAGAAACAGAACACCTGGATGTTGGCCCTATTTTCGCTCATTGGTTAACGCCCCCTAAGCTCCACACCTAGCTCCCGATCTGCGAAATCGCAGGTCGGGAGCTTGTTTTGAACGAGACGGTTGGAGCCAGCGGCGCTCCACAAGGAGCATCGAGAGCGATGTTCGAACAAGCAGGCAACGGCCCCGACCCCCAGGCTGGGGCCGCTTTTGCGCAGGGCATGTTCGAACGCCGAGCCTCGTCCAGAGCCGTTTTGGATCATGGCTTACCGCCGTCCGTGGTGAATTGGTGGTGGCGTTTCACGCTCTGCGGCGCGGCAATGCCGGCGTTGAGCCAGGTGGGCATGCACGCACGCTGCAAGTCATAGGAGCGTTCAGCCAGGGCGATTCGGATTGAGCCGGGCTTCGGTACGACATCCGTACACGGAAAGTCCCAGCATCGCCCGCCCATAGTTCCGGCGAGTCGGCGGGAGTCGCGCCGCTTGTCCCCAAAAGGCCCCAATGGCGGCGGTGTCCACTACGCCGCGGCATAGGTTGAAGCAATGACGATCTCGAAACCCGATCAGGACCTGGTCGCGGCTTGGTGTGAGCAACGGGTCCCCGGCCACGCGCGCGATCAGGTTGCCGTCGGTTACACCACGCGTGGGGCGTCCATCACGCTCGTCGAGCGCCGGGCCCCCTGGGACGGTGTCGGCGAATGGACGGCTCGGCCGTTCGCGCAACTGCGCCGGACCGGCTCGGTTTGGCGTCTTTACTGGCCTGACCGGAATATCCGCTGGCACCTCCGCGACGAATTCCCCGCGACCGACGATCTCCAAGCCCTTCTCGACATCATTGGCGACCCGCGGAGCGCGTTCGAGTGATGCGTGAGAGCCGGCGTGTTGCGACTCGGCTTGCGATTCGTGTTCGACGTGTTGGCGTTTCGCTGGAGACGCGTCGGCGTTTGGGTTCAGGGTGCCGCAGGCTCCAGTCGGCACCTGGTTTGAGCGGCACCTGTTGGGTTCCTACTCCCGAATCCGGGCTGGCAGGTCCGCAGCGTGCTCAGTCAGGTCGGCACCTGACCGTGCTGCTCGTTCGGAGCAGGCCCGAACCCGGTCCGCGGCGTCGGCTGGGAGGGCAGCGCGATCTGCCAGCCAGGCCGCCAGATCTGGAAGTAGACGACGGAGGACGTCGGCCGTATCGGTGTCATAGAGGTCGCCGATGCTGCGGGAGACCAAGGCGATCCGATGTGGCGAGCAAGCATGGGCGAGCTGCGGGAGTTCATCGCTGAGCCAGATGAAGGAGAGCTCACGATATGCCTCGTCATCGGTGAACGGCTCGCCGTCTTGCGGGAAGTCGCCGGGCACTGCTTTCTGGCCAGGACGATACTTGGCCCGCCAGTTCGCGAACTCGGCGGTCCAGGAATCGTCTGCTACTTCGCGCCCCGGCTGCTTCGGTTCAGTGCCAGTGATGTCGCGCCGAAGTTCTGCCGTGCGAAGTTCCTGCGCCAGCCGACGGCACCGGTGGAATTCGGCATATTGCGACTCGGATTCGCCACCGAGGGGAAGTTCGCCAGCCAACGGGAGAATCCGGTCTGCCAGGTCAGCGTCGGACACCGGGCAGAGTCGGGCCTGTGCCGCCGCGTCCGGTCCGACCACTTCCTGCCAGGCGGTAAACGCATGCGCCGAGGTAGGGAAATAGCCAGCACCCACGGTGTGAGGCTCACCGCTGCACGTATCGATGTCCCACAGGTACCACCGATCTGGGCCCTCTGGGGCACTGAACGGCGCGGTTATGCCGAAGCGCGTACCGTACACATCCTGGCACCACATAGCGGGCCCATTGGGCGTCGTGACCATTGAGGCGTCAGGGAACCCCACTACTGACCCCCGTACGTCCTCGACGGCGCCGATCGGGATCCCGGCGTCCGGGTACGGGACGATCCTGGCCACTGCCACCAGCAAGCGCCACCGACTCTGTTGTTCATCCGGATCGTCGACCCCTGAAACGGCTCTGACGGCCTCCAGTGCGATGTTCTCGGAGAAGGCGCCGAGGAGCAGGTCCGGGCTGTACGTGCCCTGGTCGAAGGCCAGCGTCTGGCCTGATGCCCACCGTGTAGCCTGCAGGGCGTCTTGGGCTGTGAGCGCCCGGCCCAACCGACGACACAACTCGTCCTCGAGCCAGGCCACCGGCATGCCCGCAGCGACCAACTCCGCGATGACCGGCTCAGCATCGACCTTCGCACGCTCCATCGCTTCCTGGTCGATCTCCTCCTCCGGAAACCCCGTGAAGGGGTCCGCGCCCCATGACCACTCGGATCTGGCAAGATCCTGCGCTCGCGAAGCCTCCTCCTTAGCGCGCCGAACGGCCGGGTTTCCCGAGCGACTTCCCTTGTGGTGGGGGCGAGAGTTCTTCTTCTTACGAGGCTTCGAGTTGGGCACAGTCCAACTCTATGGACGCGTCGCGACCGGGTCCGCGAAACCCACCAAGAAGGAGGCGCTACATCGGAGCCTTTGCCGGTGACCTTCCCAACCGAGTAAGGCCGCGGCGGGACCAGGTGCGGACCTTCGGCGGCCGCAGCGACTGCCGGACTTGTCGATGAAGCAGACCACTCTCCGGCGTCGCTTTCACATCGGCGAGCCCTCTGTAGCTGGTTTCAGGACTTTCGCTTCCTCGCAGCCAGCAGGGTAACCGTCCCCGCTGGCCAGACTTTCGGTACTAACTGCTTCAACCCGTCTCGTAGCCTGTGGCGCATGAGTGGTGGGATTCGAATGATCGACGCCGCCAGATGGTTCCATCCCAGGTCAGCGGCAAAATATATCAGCATCTTGCCAGGCCCCTAAGCTCCACAGCAGTACCAGCGGAAACGCCCCCGAGAGTCTCTCGGGGGCGTTTCTGGTCTCACTTCTGGTCTCATTCGCCGTCCGCTGGACCGGCATTCCCCTCTGTCGTTGCGCCGAAGTAGAACGCGTCTTGGCGCCCCGTGGTCTCTCGCCACATCGTGTCGGTGACGTGCCCGTACCGCAGCAGCATCGCGGGGTCAGAGCGTCCCATGATGTCCATCGGGGTCCGGGGCGCAACCTCCAGCAGCGCCAGCACGGTCGCGGCCGCGTGCCCGGCATCGTGCAGCCGCTTCATGCCCACTGAGTTTCACCCACTGTCGAGCCCCGCCGCTCCGACCGGCAGAATGTGCCACCCAAGCCGGATCGGAGGCGGAGATGAGGGCAGGGAAGAGGGCTGGCGCGTCGGCATCCTGGCCGGGGCTCTCCGTGCCGCGTTTGGTTGACAGGGAGCGCGATCTTGCGGTGCTTGAACAGGCGCTTGATGATGACCTGCCGGGTCTGGTCGTGATCGCGGGGGAGGCGGGGGTCGGGAAGACGCGGTTGCTGCATGAACTTCTGCGGCGGCGTCGGGAGAGGGCGCTGGTCGCGGTTTGCCCGGCGTTTCGGGAGCCCTACACGCTCGGGCCGATCGTGGAGGCTGTGCGGCGGTTGGTCGAGGATGTCGCGGGTCTGCGACTCAGTGGGCTGGCGGGGGCGTTGCGGCCGGTCTTTCCCGAGTGGGCCGATCGGTTGCCGGCGGCGCCCGAGGCGCTGCCCGACGTCGCGGCCGCCCGGCACCGTTTGCTGCGGGCGCTCGTCGAGCTCATCGATGCCGCCGGTGTGGAGTTGCTCGTCGTGGAGGACGCGCACTGGGCTGACGAGACCACGCTCGAACTTCTCCTTCTTCTGCGAGCCCGGCCGCAGCGGGGCCCGCGCCTGGTTGTCACCTACCGGCCGGAGGACGTGCGCGCGGAGTCGCTGCTGCGCCGGCTCGTCGCGCAGGGTGGTGTCAGCCGTCTGGAGCCCGAGCTGCTGGACACTGCGGGGACGGCGGATCTGGTGTCCTCGATGCTCGGCGGAGAGCCGGTCTCGGCGGAGTTCGCAGAGTTCCTCCGCCGCCACACCGACGGGCTGCCGATCGCGGTCGAGGAGTGCGTCCGCCTGCTCTACGACCGGGCGGACCTGGTCTGTGAAGACGGCGCCTGGCTGCGGCGCGAGGTCTCGGAGATCGACGTGCCGCCCAGCATCCGTGATGCCGTGCTGGAGCGGACTTCCCGTCTCGGGACGGCTGCCGGGGCGGTGCTGGCCGCGCTCGCAGTGCTCGAGGGGGACCGGGCGCCGGTGTTGGTCGCCGAGGTTGTGGACCTGGCCCCGCATGAGGTCGAGAGCGGTCTGGGCGAGGCCGTGGCCGCCGGGTTGTTGCAGGAGGACCGCGGCGCCCGGGTCGGGTTCCGTCACGTGCTGGCCGCGCGCAGCGTCTATCACGCGCTCGGCGCCCTGGAGCGCGGTCGCCTCCACCGCCGCGCGGGAGCAGCACTGGAGCGGGAACCGGTTCGTCGCGCCGATGAGCTGGCCCGCCATTTCCGCGAGGCCGGCGAACCGCATCGTTGGGCGATGTACGCCGAGCAGGCGGCCGACCACGCGATCTCCTCCGGCGATCCGCGCACCGCGTTCAGGCTGCTCCTCGACCTTCTTGTCGGCGGTGCCGTCCGAGGCGCGGCGGTATCCCGTGTGGTGCAGCGGATGCCGCTGTACGCCGCGGGCGGCAACGAGCCCCTGCGCGAGCTCGTCGCCGTGCTGCGCGAGTCCGCCGCCCGCGAGCTCACGGAGCCGGAACGGACCGAGGTCACCTGGCAACTGGCCCGGCTGATGTTCCACGTCGGCGACATGGAGGCGGCCTCGGTCGAGATGGAGCGGGCCGTGCCGGGGCTGGTGCGGGATCGGCCGGTCGCCGCCGTCCACGCGATGATGATGCTCGCCCGCCCCTTGGGCACCGCGCGCCAGGCGGCGTATCACCGCACGTGGCTGGAGCGGGCCGGGCGCCTGGTCGAGACCTCGCTCGACCCGTCGCCGGCGGAGCGCCTCTCCTTCCTCGTGGACCGCGCCGCCACGCTCCTGGTCCTCGGCGATGCCGACGGGTGGGCGGCGGCGCGCGACCTGCCGCCCGCCGGCCGGACGCCGGGCGAGGTGCTGCAACGCGCCCGGGGCCTGGCCAATCTCGGTGAGTCGGCGATGCTGTGGGGCCGTTACGCCGACGCCCGGCGCTGGCTCGACACCGCCGTCGCGCTGGCCGAGGAGCACCGACACCTGCGCCTGCGCGACCTGCTCGGGGCGACCCTGGCCCACCTGGACTGGCTCACCGGCGACTGGACGAGCGCGGATCGCTGGACGGCCGCGGCCCTCGACGCCGACGAACCCGCCTTTGCGCGCCGACGCACTGCTGCTGGCAGGGCTCTTCGATGATGCCCGCGGCGAACACGAACAGGGCTTGGAACGGGTTCGCGCCGCCATCGCGATCGGGCGCCCGCGCGGCGCCGCGGACGGCTCACGTGACCCGTCCGCGGTGCTGGCCCGGCTGGCGATCGCCGCCGGCCGGCCCGGGCAGGCACTGGTCGCGACCGACGCCACGTGGCAGCTCACTGAGACCAAGGGACTGTGGCTCTGGGCCGCCGAGATCGCCCCGCTCCGGGTTCGTGCGCTGCTGGAAGACGGGCGCCAGGAGGAGGCGGTTCGCGCCGTCGAGCACTTCCAGGCGGGTACCCGCGACCTGGACGCGCCGCTGGCCGCGGCAGCCCGCAAACTCACCACCGCCCTGCTCGTCCGCGCGGGCGGCGACCCCGGCGGTGCCGCAGGTCTCTTCGAGGAGGCGGCCACCGTCTGGGCCGCCCTTCCGAGACCGTACGACATATTGCAGGCCCGCGAGGCCGCGGCCAGTTGCCACCTCGCCGCCGGCGACCGGGACCTGGCGGTCGGGGTGTTCCGCGAGGTTTTCGACGGCTTCCTCGCCCTCGGCGCGACCGGGGACGCCGATCGGGTGCGGCGTGTTCTCGCGGACGAGGGCGTCCGGGCCGGACGGCAGGTCGGACGGCCCTCCTACGGCGACCAGCTCTCGCCGCGCGAACTCGATGTGGTGCGGCTGCTCGTCGAAGGCCGGACCAGCGCACAGATCGCGCGCGTGCTCGGGCTTTCCCCGCGCACCGTCGAGAAGCACGTTCATTCCGCGATGCGCAAACGGGAAGCGCCTTCGCGCACCGCGCTGGCCGTCGCCGCGGTGAAGTCCGGCGACGTTCTGCCGTCGCGGGGAGCTTTTCCCGGGTAGTTCTGCGCATTGATGGTCCCCCGGCGCTCGACGTTCACTTCTTGGTGGACAGAAACGGAGCGCCCGCAATGACTTCTGGCAACGGTGTCGAGGAATCCGGCGAGGAATCGTCGGTCTGCGACGCGGAACCTTCCCCGGAGGTTGCCACCGACGACTCCTGTGACGGTCCGGCCACCACCGTCGATTCGGCCCCGGCGGCGATCACGGATCGGCCGCCCGCCGGCCGGCGGAAGCCCGGCGTGGAGTACCGGCCGATCTGAACCGCCCCCCACCAGCGTCGGCCCGACCGGCGCACCCCCCGAGGAGAACGATGTATATACGACCACGCATGTCGATCGCCGGGTTGGCG
Organism: Catenulispora sp. MAP12-49; assembly: GCF_041262705.1. Lineage (NCBI taxonomy): Bacteria > Bacillati > Actinomycetota > Actinomycetes > Catenulisporales > Catenulisporaceae > Catenulispora > Catenulispora sp. MAP12-49. Next base: position 42,613 of record NZ_JBGCCP010000012.1, read on the forward strand.
GTCGCCTGCGCGATGGCGCTCGGGTTGGCGTCCGTCGCCCAGGCGACGACGACGCCGGCCGGCGGTGGCGGCACACCGTCCAGCGCTTCGGCCCACAAGGGCACCGGATGCGCCGTCCCCGTACCGGCGTCCGAGCGAAAGAGCTCCGCTCCTTACGCCCAATGCGACCTCGTGACCGCGACCGACAGCCTGGGCAACCAGGACACCGGCTCGTCGACTCCGGTCGCCGACGCCTTGACCCCCAGCGACATCAGGGCCGCGTACAACCTTCCGAGAGGCGGTTCCGGCGAGACGGTCGCCGTCGTCGACTCCGGCGGATATGCCAGCGCGGAGGCCGACCTGGCCGTCTACCGCCATACCTACGGCCTTCCCGACTGCACGACCGCGAATGGCTGCTTCACCAAGCTCGACCAGAACGGCGGCCACAACTACCCGCCGGATGACCTCGACTGGTCCGTGGAGACGGCGCTCGACCTCGACGCGATCTCCGCGGCTTGTCCGCAGTGCCACATCCTGCTGGTCGAGGGCGACTCCCCCGGCCTGGACGACCTCGGCCAGGCTGAGAACACCGCCGCCGCCCGCCACCCGGCGGCCATCTCCAACTCCTATGGCGTGCCTGGCGAGGGCGGGAGTGGGGCCGACACCGTGGCGGCCTACGGCCACTACTACGACCATCCCGGTATCGCGGTCACCGCATCGACCGGCGACCACGGCAACGTCGTCAACTGGCCGGCGTCGAACGGGAACGTCGTCGCCGTCGGCGGAACCACGCTGACCCGCGCCGCCGCCACCACCCGCGGCTGGACCGAGGCCGCTTGGGCCGCCGGCGGCTCGGGCTGCTCGATCATCGAGCCCAAGCCGGAGTATCAGCAGGGCATGACCACCGGCTGCGCCAACCGCGCCATCAGCGACATCTCCGCGGACGCCGACCCCGACACGGGTCTGGGCATCTACAACTCGACCCCGGCCGTCGACGGCTGGCTCCGGGTCGGCGGCACCTCGCTGTCCTCGCCGCTCGTCGCCGCGATGTACGCGCTCGCCGGAACCCCGACTCCCGGCACCTACCCGGTGACCTACCCGTACGCCGACACGAACGCCGGTGACATCACCGACGTCACCACCGGCTCCGACGGCGATTGCGGCACCTTGCTCTGCACCTCCGGCCCCGGCTGGGACGGCCCGACCGGGCTCGGCACCCCCTTCGGCGTCGGCGCGCTTCGCCAGGGCCCGCACGGTCTGGTGACCGGCACCGTCCGGAGCCTCGGCTCACGCACGACCACCGGTCCGGTCTCGGGCGCCGCCGTCACCGCCTCCGACGCGGCCGGCCGCACCTACAGCGCCACGACCGACGCCTCCGGCGGCTTCACCCTCGGTCTGGCACCGGGCACATACACCCTGACCGTCGTGGAGTTCGGCTTCGCGAAGGCGACCGAGACGGTTCAGGTCGCGCAGGGGAAGGTGGCGAAGGAAGCGTTCGTCCTGCACGCGCTGCCCACCCACGTCGTCTCCGGCACCGTCACCGACGCCTCGGGCCACGGCTGGCCGCTCGCCGCGACGATCACCGTCGCCGGCTACCCCGGCGGCGCGATCGCCACCGACCCGGTGACCGGCCGGTACGCGGTCAGGCTGCCGGACAACGGCACCTACACGCTGCACATCTCGGCGACCCTGCCGGGATATCAGACCACTGACGACTCCGTCGCCGTCGGCACCGGCGATGTCCGCCATGACGTCCCGCTCCCCGTGGACGCCAACGGCTGCACCACCGGCTATCACTTCGGGTATAAGGGCACCACGACCGACTTCGAGGGCTGGGCCGGCGCCACGCCGCAAAACGGCTGGACCGTCACCGACGACAGCGGCTCCGGGATCACCTGGCGCTTCGACGACCCGGGCCAGAACGGCAACAACACCGGCGGCACCGGCCAGTTCGCCGAGGTCGATTCCCACGACGGCGGCATCTCCACCCATGAGACGACCAGCCTGGTCTCGCCGGTGCTCGATCTGAGCGGCGACGCCAACCCGATCATCACCTTCGACAACGCCTTCGACTCACCCCGCTACAACTCCAACGCCAACGTCGAGGTCTCCATCGACGGCGGCCAGACCTGGACGTCGGTCTGGCACATGGCCGCGACGGTCGCGTACGGCCCGGAGGTCGTGGCGATCCCGCAGGCCGCCGGCAAGAACAACGTGCGGATCCGCTTCGCCTACGACGCGGTCCACTCCTACTACTGGCAGGTCGACAACGTCTTCATCGGCAACCGCTCCTGCGACCCCACCCCCGGCGGCCTCGTGGCGGGAACCGTTGCCGACGCGAACACCGGCGCGGCGCTGTCCAACGCCACGGTCAGCCTGGCCGGCGTGCCGGTGACCACGACGGCCGCCGACGGCGCCTACGAGCTGTTCGCGCCCGCTTCGGCGGCCGACGCTTCCGGCCGGACCACGCTGGATGTCACGGACGGGGCGTACACCGGCGCGACCGCCGGCCTGTCCGTCGCCCGCGACCACGTCACGCGGCACGACTGGCGCCTGGGCGCCGGCCGGATCAGCGTCTCCGGCGGTCCGGTTCGCGCGGCCGGGCCACTGGGCAAGTCCACGGTCCGGATGGTGACCTTCCGCAACACCGGCACCGCTCCCGTCAACGTGGTCCTCACGCCGCAGGACGGCACCTACACGCCCGACTCGCACCCGGGTCAGCCGGCGAAGGCCGGTGCCAACGCGCTGGTCCGGCACCTGAGCGGCACGTACACCGCCGGGCCGCTGCTCGCCGGTGAGACGGCCACGGCGGCATCCTCGGCCGCCGCCACCACCGCTGCGGGCACCGCTTGGGCACCAGGCGACGCCCTGCCGACGTCGGTGATGGACTCCGCCTCGGTGACGCTCGACGGCAAGGTCTACACCTTCGGCGGCGTCGGCCAGGCGGGCCCGCAGTACCAGGCCTACGTTCACGACCCCGTCGCCAGAGGCTGGAAGCGGCTGGCCAACATGCCCCAGGCCCTGGAGAAGCCGGGTGCCGTGGCGATCGACGGCAAGATCTACGTCGTCGGCGGCTGGGACGTCAACGGTGACGCCTCGGCCGCGACCTACCGCTACGACCCGGCGAGCGACTCGTGGACCTCGGTGGCCTCCCTTCCGGCGCCCGCCGTCGCCGGCGGCACGGCAGTCCTCGGCGGCCGGCTCTACGTGATCGCGGGCTGCGCCGGCAACTGTGCCCCGGCATCGCAGGCCACGTACGTCTACGACCCCACCACCGACGCCTGGAGTCAGGCGGCGGACTACCCGATCACCGACGCGTGGTTCTCCTGCGCCGGCATCGACGCAGAGGTCGTCTGCACCGGCGGGACGGATCCGCAGACCGCCCTGGAGACGGCGGCGACGTACGCCTTCGACCCGACCACCGGCGCGTGGACCGCGAAGGCCGCCCTGCCCTACACGAACTGGGGCATGGCCTCCGCCTCCGCCGACGGCCGACTCCAGGTCCTCGGCGGCGTCACCGCCGGCCAGTTGACCAACCAGACCGAGGAGTACGACCCCGCCACGGACACCTGGTCGTCCCTGCCCGCGATGAACACACTGGCCTACCGCGCCAGCGGCGCCTGCGGCCTGTACGTCGTCGGCGGCGCGACGGACAACAAGAACGTGCTCCCCACCGTCGAGCAACTGCCCGGCTACGAGGACTGCGGCACTTCGGGTGCGGCCACCTGGCTGTCGGCACCGCACACCGTCACCGTCGCCCCCGGCGCCACGGTCACGGTCCCGGTCACCCTGAACGCGGGTGCGGTCGCCAAGACCGGCACCTACACGAGCGGGCTGACCATCGGCACCGACACGCCGTACTCCCTGCCCGCACTCACCGCCACCATGAAGGTGGGGTGACCGGCACGCGCGATTGAACAACGGCCCGGCAACCGTGTCCCAGCTCTGGCGGAATGACCTGCCAGGGCTGGGCCGGGGTCCGGGCCGGTGCACGATATCCCAGAACACACTAAAATTGGTCAGACTGCCAATCCTGCGCCGCCAAAGAAGATGACTCAGAAGACGGCGCAGAAGATGGCGCAATAGACGGTGCAGAAGACGGCGCAGGGCGGCGTCGGAGGTGCATTCGGATGTCCGAGTCGAGAAAAGGCGTCGTCACCGGGCGCCCGTATCTGAACCCCGAAGAACGCGTGAAGCGCGGACGATCCGCTCGGCACCACGCGCCCAGGTCGAGTCACGGCGACTGGGCACCCGCCGCCGACCGCCGACCGGTGGTCGACCAGGTGGAGGCCCAGGCCTCGGCGTCGGTCGCGGACCTCGTGCCCATCCGCTACGGGCGGATGATCGAGTCCCCGTTCCGCTTCTACCGCGGGGCCGCTGCGATCATGGCTGCGGACCTGGCCGCGACCCCCAGATCCGAGATGCGGGCGCAGCTGTGCGGGGACGCGCACCTGCTCAACTTCCGCCTTCTGGGATCACCGGAGCGCCAGTTGGTCTTCGACATCAACGACTTCGACGAAACGCTCCGCGGCCCGTGGGAGTGGGACGTCAAGCGGCTCGCCGCCAGCCTCGCCATCGCCGGACGGGAGAACGACTTCGACGACCACCAGCGCGAGACCGTGGTGAGATCCATGGTCCGCAGCTATCGCGAGGCGATGCGCACGTATGCCGGGATGACCAACCTCGACGTCTGGTACGCGCACGGGAACGCCGAGCTCATCCGCAAGCTCTACACGGATCAGCTCGACGCCCAGCGTCGTAAGAACTTCCGGCGCATGATGGCCAAGGCCAAAGGCCGCGACAGCCTGCAGGCGGCCGAGAAACTGACCACGATCGTCGACGGGCGTCCGCGCATCGTCGCCGATCCACCCCTCGTCGTGCCGATCGCCGACCTGCTCCCGGACCTGGAGCGCGGGCAGCTCGAGACCTGGATCCGGGACCTGGTCCGGCGCTACAGCCGCAGCCTGGGTTCCGACCTGCGCATGCTGCTCGACCAGTACCGCGTCGTCGACATGGCCCGCAAGGTCGTCGGCGTCGGCAGCGTCGGCACCCGCTGCTGGATCGTCCTGCTGGCCGGATCCGACGAGCGGGACCCGCTGTTCCTCCAGATCAAGGAGGCCAACCGCTCCGTACTGGCGGACCACGCCGGCGAGAGCCCCTACCCGCACCAGGGCCACCGCGTCGTGGCCGGACAGCGGCTGATGCAGGCGGTCGGGGACATCATGCTCGGTTGGAAGCGTGGCGAGGACGCCCACGGCGGGTCGCACGACTTCTATGTCAGGCAGTTGCGTGACTGGAAGGGCATCCTCGAGTCCAGGACCATGGTGCCCCACTCGATGCGCATCTTCGGGGAGCTGTGCGGAGCCACGTTGGCGCGGGCCCACGCACGCTCCTCCGACAGGATCGCCATCGCCTCGTACCTCGGGAAGAGCGATGTGTTCGATCGCGCCGTCGCCCGGTTCGCCGAGACCTATGCCGATCAGAACGAGAAGGACCACCAGGCACTCGTCGACGCGGTCGACCGCGGCCGGATTCGTGCACAGGCCGCGTGAGGTGCTCGAGCGGAGCGCTGCCGGTTGGCGGTTGCCGGCTACCGGTAACCGACAACCGGCAGCGGCTCAGGAGGCACTCATGCTCTCGGTGAAGTACGCCGTGAGCTTGTCGACAGCAGGGCCGATGTACTCCTGCTTGTCGTACAGGTCCACATGGCTGGCGCCCTCGATCCAGTGCACTTCGGCGGGACCGGTGGCACGACGGTGCGCCTCGAGGCCCATCCAGGCGGTCACGGCGCGCTCGCCCAGGATCTGAAGCATGGGGCGGGGGCCGATCAGCGGGACCGCGTAGAAGACGTCGCTGACCGCCATCTTGTCGATGCTCTCCCACGCCAGGAACTTCGCAGAACGCTCGTGGTATCCGCGGGCGCCGCAGTAGTATTCCCAACCCTCCACGCCGTGAGCGCCACCGAGGGCGCCGGCTTCCTCCGCCGTGGCGGGGAACATCGTCATCACCCCGGGGTCGTCCCCGCGGGCGGCCGCGGAGCGGGCCTGCGCCGCAGCGTCCAACAGGGACTGGAAGACCGCCGGCGACTGCGTGCCGTCGGCGCCGTAGCGGAACTGGCGGGCCGGCTCGGCGGTGGAAACCGTCGCCACGGCGCGGACCCGGTGGTCCGCAGCTGTCGCAGCCAACGAATAACCACCCGACGCGCACACGCCCACCAGTCCGATACGGCCGGCGTCGGCCTCCCCACGGGTGGTCAGGTAGGAGACCGCCGCCTTGAAATCCTCGATGCGCTGCGCCGGGTCCTCCAAGCCGCGCGGGGTTCCGCCGGACTCGCCTTGATAGGCCGCGTCGAAGGCCAATGCCACGAAGCCGCGTTCGGCCAACTGTCCCGCGTACAGTCCGGAGGTCTGTTCCTTGACCCCTGTTCCCGGGTGGCCCACCACCAGCGCCGGCCACGGGCCGGCCGCCGGGCCGTCCGGCAGATAGAGGTGGGCGGCCAGCGTGATGCCGGCGCTGTCAAAGGTGACCGAAGTCCTGCTCATGTGAATGCACTCCTTCTTCCTTGTCTGAGCTTCATCTTTCGCCCGGCGCAGTCGATGCGCCGCAGTCAAACGACGGCTCAGTTTCGGAGTGCATGGGACGGGATCGATGCTTAAGCAATGCTGGGCGAGCTTCCCGATTCACCGGAATGCGGTCCGCATGGTGCCGGGTGACACTGATGAACATGACATCTGCTGCGATCAGTTGGACCCCGGACGAACTGGCTCTGCTCGCAGGTCGGCAGTCGCTCGTCCTGATCGTCGGCGACGATGCCTCGGACGAAGTGGAGATCGGGATGGTCGTCGTCGACGATCAGCTGTATGTCCGCGCCTATAGGGGACCCCAATCGCGCTGGTACCAGGCATCGCGCAAGCACGGCCGCGGCCGGATCCGCATCGACGAAGTCGTCCGCGACGTCACCCTGCACACCGACGACCCCGGACCGCTCGACCAGATCGACCAGGCGTTCATCGCGAAGTACGGGACCGCCGCCGCGGGGCTGGTCACGTCCACCGCCGCGCGGGAGGCAACGATACGGATCGCATCAGCCCACTGATGATGTTGCAACCTCTGGCCGGGTAAGCCGGTTCGGCCCGACAACCTGACACGGGTCCCGCCCCGTATTAGCTGTCGAGTGCTTACGAACTGGAGGAATCAGTGCCAGAGAACAGCATCACCGGTCGCTCGGTCCGTCGGAGTGCCGTAGCCCTAGGGCTCGCGGTGGTCACCGCCACCGCCACCGCCACCGCGGCGACAGCCACGGCGAGCGCCTCGGCGGCGGCCGGTACGGCGACGACCCCAGCCGTGCCTGCGCGCTCCGTCGTGCATGTCAGTACCCTGCCGAACGGCGATCGGGTCACTGTGCGGGGTTCCGGGGCGCATACGACGACGATGGTGGCCACGCCGGACGGGCGCTCGGCGCCCGCTGTCCAGATGGTCGTGGGCGGGCACGCCTATGTGGTCCCGGTGTCGGTCATCGCTTCGGGTCAGGCCTATGACCCGGCCGCGTACGACACCGCGGCCCCGACAGCCATCCGTCCTGCGGCCGTCACGCCGCACTACCCGTTGAGCATCCTGGAGATCGACGGTATCGGTCTCGACGGCGCCACGGCCCAGGCGACGACCTTCCTGTTCAACACCGACGACATGAAGCGGTTCGCGGCCCCGATTCCGCTGTCCAACGGCGTCGCCCGGATCGCGGTTCCCAGCGGGAACTACTGCGCGGTCACGGTCTTCGCCACTCTCGGCCCCGCGAAGGGCCAGGTCACCGAGCATGTCGTGACCCGGACCGACCTGGCGGTGACCGCCGCGGGCACCACCACCCTGACCGCCGACGAGCGCACCGCGACGGCGCGGGTCGGCGTTGTCACGCCCCGGCCGTCCACCGCCGACAGTGACATGGAGGTAATCGACCGGACCGACGCCGCCGGCACCATGGGCCAGGTCACGGCCTCGGGCACGGGTTCCACCTGGGTGACACCGCAGCCCGCCGCGCAGATAGGCGCCCTCGCCTTCCGCGTCCTGGGCTTCGGCGCCGCTGGACCCGACGGCCCCGACCCGTACCGGTACGACCTCAGCTTCGCACCGTCCGATCACATCGACGCGAACCAGACCTACCGGCCGGACCCGTCCCGGATCCAGACCTCCCACAACGTCTTCGACACCGACGCGGTCAACCCCGCACACCAGGCCGGCTGGGACATCGGGGCATCCGGCCCGGACGGCGGCTTCGGAATCATGCACTTCGTCCCCGTCCCGGGACGTCTGACCGACTACGTCGGCGTGTCGACCGACGACGTCTCGTGGTCCGCCGAGTACATGCCGGTGGAGAACGCCCCGAACCAGGACTCAGAGCTCGAATTCGATGATCTCGACTTCTACCGGGGCCCGGGTCAGACCTGGCGCACCTGGGGCCACGGCCCCCTGACCCCCCAGGTCGGCCAGTACACGAACGGCATGGCCTGCAACGTTTGCGTGGACCCGGACACCGACCTCATGGACTTCGGCATCACCCAGTTCACCGACAGCGACCCGAACAGCGCCGCCCACGACCTGGGTCCCGGCTACACCTCGACGTTCAGCGTCTACCGCGACGGCGTCCAGGTCGCCACCCAGTCCGGCTGGCCCCTGACCGAGGTCTCCGGCACCACCGCCCAGCCCGGCACCTACCGCATGGTCTACGACGCCGACACCACCGGCAGCGGCCTGCCGATGTCACAGTCCACGAAGACCCACACCGACATCGCCTTCCAGTACACGCCGGGGTCCGCCCAGCAGCCCACCCTCCCGGCCGACGACATCTGCTACGCGGCGAACTTCGAACCCCTGAAGTGCGAAATCCTGCCGGCGCTGTCCCTGGACTACCAGCTCTCCACCGACGGCTCCGACACCAGCCGCCTGCCGGTCCAACTGCTCGACCTCGGCGTCGGCCACCAGTCCTACCAGGGCCAGGGCTCGCACGCGGCGATCACCGGCGCCACCGTCGCAGTGTCCTACGACACGGGTAAGACGTGGGTCCCGGCCGCCGTAGCCCCGACCGGCAACGGTCACTACCTGGCAGCATGGCCCAACAAGGCGCCGAAGGGCAGCACGCCGTGGCTGAAGGTGACCGCCACCGACGCGATCGGCGGTTCGATCAGCCAGACCGTCGCCGACGCCTACACCATCGGCTGAGACCGGCGGAGCCCGAGTGGCGCCCTCGGAAACGGGGGCGCCACTCCGCGATTGTGCGCCGTCGATCAGTGCCCGAAGTCGAACCAGTGCACGTTCACATAGTTCGCCGGCTGCCCGCTGGTGAACGTCACATAGAGGGTGTGGACGCCTGTGACGCCCGATATGTTCGCCGGAACCGTCTCCCAATTCTGCCAACCGCCGGTGTTGGCGATCGCGAAGCTCCCGACCACCGGGTTCGTGGGGCTGTCCAGCCGCACCTCCACCAAACCGCTGATCCCGGATCCGGCGCCCGAGGCCACCCGGCCGTAGAACTGCCTCGCCGGCGTCGAGCCGAAGTCCACGTTGTCGAAACGCAGCCACGATCCGTTGTGGATCGAGTCCACATCCTGCGTGCCGCCGGGCGGCCCGTCGGTGGTGGTCTCCGTCTGGGTCGAGTTTTGCGCGGTGTACGACGTCGCGGGAATCGCCGAGTAGGCGTCGACCGTGGAGCCGGACGGGGAACTCGGCGGTGTCGAAGGCGTTGTCGGAGGCGTGGTCGGAGGCGTGGTCGGAGGCGTGGTCGGTGTGGTTGGCGGCGTGGTCGGCGTCGTCGGAGGCGTTGTCGGAGGCGTCGTCGAGCCCGAGGCCTCGGTCTCGACCGTCACGTAGTCCACCAGCATCGGCACGCCCGAAGCGGTCGCGGCCGTCGGGCCGCCGCCGAACGCCGCCGGAAACGCGCCGCCCATCGCCACGTCCAAGATCATGAAGTAGCCGTGGTTCGTGGCGTTGGCCCAGGTGGCCGCGTCCACCTGATCGGAGTTCACGTGGAAGAACTCCACGCCGTCCAGATACCAGCGCAACTGCTGCGACGACGTGCTGGTGTCCCACTCCAGGGCATAGGTGTGGAAGCCGGACTGGCAGGTACCACCGGTGACGCACGGGGTGTTGCCGCCGAGCCCGGTCGTCTCGTTGCACGGGCCACCAGGGTCCACTCCGCAGTGGAACGTACCGTACTCAGTGTTCTGACCCTGGACGTTCTCCATCACGTCCATCTCGCCGATGCTCGGCCAGTTCGTCGCCCCCACCGCGCGGGCCGGGGCCCCCATGGACCAGAACGCGGGCCAATAGCCGGCAGCGGCGGCACCCGTCACGTCCGGCATCTGGATCCGCGCCTCCATACGCAGCACGCCGCCGGTCGGGGGCTGAAAGTCGGTGCGGGTCGTCTCGATACGGCCGGACGTCCAGTTGCCCCCTGCATCGCGGATCGGCTTGATGGCCAGGTCGCCGTTGCCGTCCAGGTACACGTTGGCCGTGCTGTTCGTGTCGGTCTCGACCTCGCCGGTGCCCCAGTTCCCCGCCCCGCCGGGGTAGCTGGTACCGAGGTCGTACTGCCAGTTCGCGGAGGACGGGGCCGATCCGGCCGAGCCGTCGAAGTCGTCGTGGAACACGGTGGTCCAGCCGGCCGGGGGCGGCGGGGCGCTGGCGCTGGCGCCGTGTACGACGACCACCAGTGCGGCGGGGAGCACGGCCGCGAGCACCGCGGCCATCAGCCCTCGGCGCTTGGCGCCGGGACCAGGTCTCTTCGACCCGTTCAGGGGCATGGCGGATGTACCTCTCTGGAGGGGTGGTCGGCGAGCTCCGTAAACGTTTCCGGAGCCGTCGGCGAGGTGAGCACTCCCCCGTTCCGTAAACGTTTCCGGAGCCGTAGGGAGGATGTTCTCTGTAACCCGGGGTTCACGCGGATAGTGCTCCCCATTGCCACCGCTGTCAATGCCCTGCAAGAGGTGATCAAGGTCAAAGTGCCGTCCGGCGTCCCACTTGACCTCGTGGGCAACACCGGACGGCGGGATCAGTCGAGCTTCGACACCTGGTAGTGGCCGATCTCCCAGCCGTCGGCCCCCTGCTTGAGCAGCACGCCGAGCTTGACGTGCAGGGTGGGGCGGTCGGTGAAGGAGAAGTCGACGTGCAGATAGCTCAGGACCAGGTTCTCGGCGAGCCGTCGCGTCTCGAGGATCTGATAGTCGGCGGTCAGTCCCAGCGGCTGGGTGGCGTAGTACTCGGCCACGCCTGCTCGGCCGACGCTGTAGGGGTGGAGTCCCTGGAAGACGGCGTCCTCGGTGAAGTAGGAGGCGACGCGTTCGGGCTCGTGTCGGCCGACCGCGTCCCGCCATCGGTCGAGGACTGTTCGGACGACGGCTTCGTCCCGGGTCGTGGTGGTCATCGCCGCGCTCCTCAGTGCCCGGCGCTCGTGCCGCCGTCGACGTGCAGGATCTCGCCGGTGACGAAGGGTGCGGTCTCCAGGAAGAGCACGGCGTCGACGATGTCGGCGATCTCCCCTATCCGGCCCACCGGCTGCAGGCCGGCCAGGAAGTCGTGGGTCGCGGGGTCGTGCATGGGGGTCTTGATGATGCCCGGCGAGACCGCGTTGGCCCGGATGCCGCGGCTGGCGTACTCGATCGCGAGGGACTTGGTGGCGGACTGCAAGCCGCCCTTGGTCAGGGAGGCCAGGACGGAGGGGACGCGGGAGTCGGCGTTGTCCACCAGGCTCGTGGTGATGGTGACGATGTGGCCGCCGGAGTCGGCCGGCATCGCGCGGACCGCCGCCTGCGTGATGTGGAAGAAGCCGGTCAGGTTCACCCCGGCGATGTGGGCGTAGTCCTCGGCGGTGTAGTCGGTGAACGGCTTGGCGACGAACACGCCCGCGTTGTTGACGAGGGTGTCGATCCGGCCGAAGCGCTCGACGGCGGCGGCCGCGACCCGCTCGGCGGTCGCCGGGTCGGCGATGTCGCCGGCCACGGCCAGCACGCCGGGGTCGCCGGACTCCTCGATGGTGCGGGCGGTGGCGACGACGGCGTACCCGAGCTTGCGGTAGGCCTCGACGAGGCCGGTGCCGATGCCGCGGGACGCGCCGGTGATGACGGCGACCTTCTGCTGCTGGACGCTCATGGGACGACCTTCCTGCTGATGACCGGCACTAGACGACCGGTCGACTAAAAAGAACCGTAGGTCGCGGCCGGGCCGGCGGACAAGCTGAAACAGGCCTGCGAGCAGGACCGAAATCCTCCTGCGTGGGAGGCTCAGCCTCCTAGCCGAGGAAGCGGGTCGTGCCAGGGGTGTGAGTGAGGATCCGGCGATGCGTCAGCAGGGTCGTGACGCCACGGCTACGCGTCAGGCGTCAGGCGCCGTGCTGCGGACGTGGGGCCTCGGGCGTTGGGCGCCAGTGCGGATCGCTCGCCGGCAACCAGGCGTCCGCGGCGTTGATCCCGAGCTCGCCGACGCCGTCGCAGAGCGCGTCGACGACGGCCGGAACCGCCGAACGCACCTCGTCCGCACGCCACACCAGGGACCACGTCCAGTACACCCGCGGGGCCACGATGGGCCGGCGGACGAGCCCGGCCGGCAACGTCTCCGTCTGGCCCTTGGGCGAGTTGACGATCGGCCTGGCGCTGCGGCGGACGTGGTCGTGGAACGCCGGGCCGGTGATACCGCCGTCCGAGATGCGGGCCACGCGGGCACCGGTGTCACGCACCAGTTCCTCGGCGTACGCGTTCCACTGCGTCCAGGACGTGGCGTCGTCGTCGACGAGCACGACGGTGTCCGCGGCCGCGACCTCGCCGACGGCGTCGTCCCGGCTGACGGCGTGCAGCCGATCGGCCCCCAGGAGCCGGGCCCGCAGCCCCAGCCGCTCGAGGTCTTCGGTGCGGATCCAGCACACCGCGAGGTCCAGCCCGCCGTCGGCGACGCGTGCGGCCTGCGCGTGCGAGGGCGCGACCCAGGGGTCGACGTGCACCTGCGCCACGCCGGAGGTCCGGGCCGCCAGATCGGCGGGCAGCCAGCTCACGTACCCGAGCCGCACCGGCTCGGACCCGGCGAGCCGCCCGGCGCGGCCGCGCAACTCATCCGCCTGCGCCAACAACGCGCGAGTGGCCGGGAGCAACGCCGCCCCGGCCGCGGTGAGGGCCACCGAGCGGCGGTCGCGCTCGAACAGCACCACCCCGAGGTCCCGCTCCAGCGCCTTGATCTGCTGGGACAGCGACGGCCCGGCGATCAGCAGCCGGGAGGCGGCACGGCCGAAGTTCAGCTCCTCGGCCACCGCGACGAAGTACCGCAGTTGGCGCAGCTCCACGCTGATCATGCTACGTGGCGTAGGAGGCTGCGCCGGGATCCGCCTTCCTCAGACCGATTCGGCGACATCGTCTTCCTCCGCCGGTACGCGAGCGCCGAGCAACGCCAGGCAGTTCTCCCACAGCGCACCGAGGCGCGCGGTGTCGTTGTAGAGCTTGGCGAACATGACCTGACCCTCCAGCTGTGCGAGCACGCCGCGCGCCGCAGCCGGCACGTCGGCGACTGCGACCTCCCCCCGCTCCACCGCTTCGCCGATCACCGCCGCCACCATCGCCGCCTGCTCCTCGAAGACCCCCTGCAGCCGGCCCCGAATCGCCTCGGTCTGGTTGCTCAGCTCAAGCGTGAGGTTCCCGAACAGGCACCCCGCGACGGCCCCGCAGTTCAGCTGCCCGGCACGCTGAGCGGCCTCGGTCGCCTCGAACCACCGGCGCATCCGCAGCAACGGCGAAGCATCGCCGCCGAGGACGCCGGTCCACATCGTCTTCTGCTCGGCCCACTGCTCGTCGATGACGGCCAGAGCCATGGCCTCTTTGGACGCGAAGAAGTAGTAGAAGCTGCCCTTCGGGACCCCGGCCGCGGAACAGATCTCCGCGATGCCGAGAGCGGAGTAGCCGCGGGTCTCGATAAGCCCCGATCCGGCACTGAGGATCCGCTCTCTGGCATCGCTGGTACGTCCCATGCCTCCAGAATAGGCCGGGTTGGCACCGGATACTAGACCGGTCGGCTATGCCGCTTCGACGCGTCCGAATGATCACTCGTACCAGCGACCGGGCAGCGGCCCGCGTCTGGTCTCGGCGTGGACGCCGGCGGGGATCGCTGCGGACTCCATGTCGCCCCGGATGTGGAGATACAGATCCGGGGTGGGAAGGCCGGCCGTCTGAAGCCATCCCCGGCCTTGAACGTGGCCTGCGGCGATCACCGCGGCGTATTGGCCGCTTGGCGCTCGGTCCGCGCTGTAAGACTGAGCGAGGGTTTCGGAAGTGTCGGCGAAGGCGTAGCGCGCCGCGTAGGCGTAGCCGTCGTGCAGCCAGACGTAGAGCACCACCGGTCGGGCCAGTACCGCTTCGAGCCACTCGGCGGTGCGCTCCGCAAGCGCGTCCACGCTGCCTGTCGCGGTCAGGGACAAGCTGGGTGTTTGGTCGGACAGGGAATAGAGCTGGTTGTGAAGGCGGCCGCCGTTGATTCGGCCGCTGCGATAGTGGACACCGAAATCCACGAGGCCGAGACGGGGCTCGGCTGCCAGGTCTGTGAAACTCAGTCCCGCGACCAGCGTGTCATCGCCGTGGTCACCGTACTCGGCGGGTATCAGGAAGTCGCCGACCCCCGGGCAGACGAGCCGCGCGGTCGATCCCGACAGTGCCGCAGCGAAGGCGTGCTCCTGGACGGTCATGTCGTTGGGGTCGTCAAGGTCGGGGACGAACCATCTGGGCTCGATCATGGGCAGGAGTGTAGATCGGGAGGACGGCATGCGAGGAGCGGATATTCGCCGCGACGGATGACCCGATAGAGCGGGATATCCACAGAAAAGGACCGGGCAGGCCTTCCGGGGCTGGAAGAATGGGACTGTGCACAACCTTTTCAGTTCTTTGGCACAGTATGTGGCATCGCTTCCGCAGGATCGGTTCGACGCGTTGATGAGCGCCCGGCCCGACGTTGCCGAGGCGGTGTTCCGCTACTTACCCGACGGGCTGCAGACGGAGACCGATGTCGAAGCCGTCATCGAGTTGCTGATGGATCCCGACGGCGTCGCCGAGGCGGTGCTGCGGCTTTCGCGGCCCGAGGTCCAGGTGCTGATGGCGTTGACCGGTGCGGCGGAGAAGGTGCACGGCGGGCTTGGCGACCGGTTCGGCGGGCCGGGATTCGCCGACCTGGTCCGCGGGGGAGGCGGCCGGATCGGGCCCGTGGAGGTCTTCAGTGCGCTGTCGATGGCCGGCGGCGCGGTCGTGGTGGATCCGCACTCGGCGCGAGCTGCGCTGTGTGAGTCGCTGACGGGGGCCGCCCGGTCGGCCACGGTGGAGGAGTTCGACCGGATTCTCGGTCGCCTCACGGACTCCTGTCTGGTGTGGCCGGAGCCTGGGGGCCGGGCTTTCCGGGTCAACTACGCCGTGCTGGATCTGCCCGAACCAGGTCCGGGGTGGGATGGTTTCGATCTGGTTCAGCCGCCGCCGGGGGTAGGGCGTCGGGTGGCGGCTGCGGACGTCGATGGCGAGGCGCAGGCCGCGGTCACGGCGGCCCTGGAGTGTGCCGAGCGGCTGCTCAGGTGTGTCGCGACCGATGCGGTGCCGCTGCTCAAGGCCGGCGGGGTCGGCAGCCGCGAGGTCAAGCGGCTCGTGCGGGCCGGCGGGCTGGCCGAGGAGGCGATCAGGTTCTGGCTGTACGTCGTGGAAAACGCCGGGCTGGTGGTGTGCCAGAACGGCAGGCTGTTGGCGACGCCGGAATACGATCGATGGATCACGGACGAGCCGAGCCGCCGCTACGCCGTGCTACTCGGGGCGTGGCTGGCGCTGCCGACATCGGTGCTCGGTCCCTTCGCCTTGACTGATGCCGCGGGGAAGCCGCCTGCGGTGTTGTCCGACTCTGCGTTCGACGGTGTGGGGCACTACGTTCGGACCGTTGTCCTGGAACTGATGGCCGCCTGTGGCGCCGAGGCCGTCGCGGATGCCGCATCCGTGGCCGACGCCTTGATGTGGCGGATGCCTTTGCTCATGGCGGGACGGGAAGTGGCCGTCGCTGCCGTGGCCACCGTGCTCGCCGAGGGCAGCCTCCTCGGCGCTGTGGCGTTCGGCGCGCTCGCCCCGGTCGTTCGCACACTGGTCACCAAGTCCCAGGATGACGTCTCGGCAGTGGCAGCCGACTTCGCCGCCGCGTTGTCCGCGACGGTGCCGGCACCGGTTGACCAAGTCCGGCTGCAAGGCGACATGACCGTGGTGGCCGCCGGGTTGCCGTCGGCCAGGCTGGCGGCGTTCTTCGACGGTGCCGCCGACCGCGAAGCCGCCAGCGCCGCGACGGTCTGGCGGATCACCGACGGCTCGGTCCGCAGGTGGCTGGACTCAGGCCGCTCGGCCGAGGAGCTCCGCTCGGGCCTGGCCGAATTCTGTGCGGACAAGCCGTCTCAGGCCCTGGACTACCTCATCGAGGACGCCGACCGCCGCCACGGCCTGGTCGACGTGATCGCCGCCCGAGCCGTGATCGTCGCCCTGGACGAGCAACTCGGCGCCGAACTGGCGACGGTGCCCTCTCTGGTCCGTCTCGGCGTGCGCCGCATCGCCGAAACCGTCTTGGTCCTGGACGCGCCCCAACAAGAGGTGCTCAGCGTGCTGCGGTTCGCCGGATACCTGCCGACCGCGCACGAAGCGGACGGCACGTTGACCGTGGCGATGGTTGCCGCGCCCAGGGCTTCGTCCGAGGCTTTGCCGCGGTTCTGACCTGGGCGGCGGCGATCATCTGGCTGGCTGGTCGTCAAAAGCCTGTCATCTCACAGCCCCGCGTACAGCGGATGCTTCCGCGCGAGCGTGGCCACCCGAGTCCGCAGCCCGGCTGCCCGCTCTTCGTCGTATCCCGGGGTGAGGGCCTGGGCGATGATGTCCGCGACCTCGGTGAAGTCCAGTTCTCCGAAGCCTCGCGTCGCCAGCGCGGGGGTGCCGATTCGCAGGCCGGAGGTGACCATCGGGGGGCGGGGGTCGAAGGGTACTGCGTTGCGGTTCACGGTGATGCCGATGTCGTGCAGGCGATCTTCTGCTTGCCTGCCGTCGAGGTCGGATGCTCGGAGGTCGACCAGTGCCAGGTGGACGTCGGTGCCGCCAGTCAGGACGGAGACGCCTGCGGTGGTGAGGTCGGGGGCGGTGAGGCGTTCGGCGAGGCGTTGGGCGCCGGTGATGGTGCGCTGCTGGCGTTCGCGGAATGAGGGTTCGGAGGCCAGTTTGAAGGCGACTGCCTTGGCCGCTATCACGTGCTCCAGGGGGCCGCCCTGGTGGCCGGGGAAGACTGCGCTGTTGATCTTTTTGGCCAGGTCCGGGTTGTTGGTCAGGATGGTGCCGCCGCGGGGGCCGCCGAGGGTCTTGTGCGTGGTGGTGGTGACCACGTCGGCGTGGGGCAGGGGGTTGGGGTGCAGGCCGGCGGCCACCAGGCCGGCGAAGTGGGCCATGTCGACCATCAGGTGGGCGCCGGTTTCGTCGGCGATGCGGCGGAAGGCGGCGAAGTCCAGGTGGCGGGGGTAGGCGGACCAGCCTGCGATGATCAGCTTGGGCCGGTGTTCCTTGGCGAGGTGCTCCACCTCGGCCATGTCGATGCGGTGGTCGGTGGCCGAGACGTGGTAGGCGGCGACGTTGTAGAGCTTGCCGGAGAAGTTCAGCCGCATGCCGTGGGTCAGGTGGCCGCCGTGGGCCAGGTCCAGGCCCAGGATGGTGTCGCCCGGTTCGAGGAGGGCCGACATCGCGGCGGCGTTGGCCTGGGCTCCGGAGTGGGGCTGGACGTTGGCGAAGGCTGCGCCGAACAGGTCCTTGGCTCGTTGCACCGCGAGGCTTTCGGTCACGTCCACGTGCTCGCAGCCGCCGTAGTAGCGGCGGCCGGGGTAGCCCTCGGCGTACTTGTTGGTCAGGACAGAGCCCTGAGCCTCCATGACCGCGATCGGGGCGAAGTTCTCGCTCGCGATCATCTCCAGCGTGTTCTGCTGGCGCTTCAGCTCGGCCCGCAGGGCGGCGTGGACGGCCGGGTCGGCGTCGGCGAGCCTGGTGTCGAGAGTGGTCATGGTCAGACTCCCTCGATGAGCGCGGCGTAGGCGGTGGCGTCCAGCAGGTCGACGGCCTTGGTGATCCGCATCCGGTAGAGCCAGCCCTCCCCGAACGGGTCGCGGTTGACCACGGCCGGATCGGCGATCGCGGCCTCGTTGACCTCGAGGACCTCGCCGTCCGCGGGGGCGAACAGGTCGCTCACGGACTTGGTCGACTCGATCTCGCCGCACGGCTCGCCGGCGGCGATCGTCGAGCCGACGGCCGGCAGGCTGAGGAACACGACGTCGCCGAGCGCCTCGGCGGCGTGGGCGGTGATACCGACGGTCGAGACGTCGCCGTCGGCCGCGATCCACTCGTGGTCGCTGGTGTAGGACAGGTCTGAGGGCAGGCTCATGCTCTGGATCTCTCTGAGTGTGTCTGATTCAGCGGTGGTAGAAGGGCAGCGGGACGACGGTCGCGTCCACTCGGCTGCCTCGGATGTCGACGAGCACCTTCGTCCCGGGCTCCTGGCGATCGGCCGCCAGGTAGGCCATCGCGATCGGGTAGCCGAGGGCCGGCGACAGGGCACCGGAGGTGACCTCGCCGACGGTCTCGCCGGTGTCCGGATCGAGGACGGCGTAGCCGTGACGCGGGGCCCGCTGGCCGGTGGTCGTCAGACCGACCAGGACCCGGGCCGGACCCGCGGCGCGATGCGCGAGAAGCGCCTGTTCGCCGACGAACCCGCCAGGCTTGCCGAACACCACGACCCGGCCCTGGCCCGCGTCGAACGGGGTCGTCCGGATCGTGATCTCCTGGCCGTACAACGGCATTCCGGCTTCGAGGCGGAGGGTGTCGCGGCAGGCCAGTCCGCACGGCAGCAGTCCGTGCGAAGCACCGATGGAGCTGATGGCCTGCCAAATACTCGGCGCCGCCTCCGCCCGGCAGTAGATCTCGAAGCCGTCCTCGCCGGTATAGCCGGTCCGAGCCAGCAGCACATCCTGATCCGCCAAGCGCATCGGAGTGATCCCGTAGTACTTCAGGAGCGCCAGATCCGCCTCGGTCGCTCCGCCGACGATCGCGGCGGAGCGCGGGCCCTGCACGGCGATCAGCGCCCAATCGCTGGACGCGTCCCGGATCGTGGCGGCGTAGCCGTCGATCCGGTCGCGCAGGGTGGAGCACACGATCTGCGCGTTGCCGGCGTTGGCCACGATGAGGTACTCGGTCTCGGCAAGCCGGTAGACGACCAGATCGTCGAGC
Source organism: Catenulispora sp. MAP12-49 (assembly GCF_041262705.1). Taxonomy (NCBI): domain Bacteria; kingdom Bacillati; phylum Actinomycetota; class Actinomycetes; order Catenulisporales; family Catenulisporaceae; genus Catenulispora; species Catenulispora sp. MAP12-49. Next base: position 61,875 of record NZ_JBGCCP010000012.1, read on the forward strand.
ACGCCGCCGGTCTCGTGGACCAGCATGGAGTAGCGAGCCCGGCCGACGGCTGTCTTCGAGGGCTCATTCACCAGGGCGTGGTCGAGCGCACGGGCCGCCTCCGGGCCGGACACCTCGATCTCGCCCATGTGGCTGAGGTCGAAAATGCCCGCGGCGGTCCGCACGGCGCGGTGCTCCGCCAGCTCGGACGTGTACCGCACGGGCATGGACCAGCCGGCGAAATCAGTGAAGCGCGCGCCGAGTTCGGCGTGGACGGCGTGCAACGGCGTCTTCTTCGCGGCGGCGGTGAGCGCGCCCGAAGAAGGGGGCCCGGATGAGGTCATGACGGGAGGCTCCCTGGGGAGGCACCGTGATTTCCGGTGCCGTGGACGGGTGACCTCCCCGCTCTGTCATCGATGCCTGAGAGCTTCGCCACCGAGTCGGGTGGCTTGCACCGTGGGCGCGGGACGCGAGGTCCCGACTTTCCAGAGTCGCCTGGCTGAAGCGGTAGGTGGGCCTGAGAGATTCTGGGGAGTGTTGCTCCTTCGGCGCCTCGCAGACACAGAAATCCTGCGAGGACTCTCCCGCTTCAGTTCGAACGGCATGTGTTCAGTTGTCGTCTCGGCCGACGAGCTCGATTCGAGATGAGCTCGATCGGTCGATGCTGCGGATCGTAAAAGCACGGCGGCGCGGCCGTCAAGGTATGTCCGAAAGGTCCCCGGTGAGACCTCCGGGTCGCCGGCACCCGTCTTAGTAGGCGAGGGGGACACCGGTCCGCGGCAGGCGTCCCCGAGGGTTCGACCATGGGGGAGACGAGCTTGAGCATCGAAGCAGAGTTCACCGCTTACGCGGCTGCTCGGGCCCAGCGCCTTCGCGACACGGCGTTTCTGCTGTGTGGGGACTGGCACACCGCGCAGGACCTGACGCAGACGACGCTCGCGAAGCTCTACACGGCCTGGAAACGGGTCGAGCGGAGCGAGAGCGTCGACGCCTACGCACGCCAGGTCATGCTGCGCACGTTCCTGGACTCGCGCCGGCTGAAGCGCTCCTCGGAGCGGCCGACGACCCAGGTTCCCGACATCGCCGCACCGGCGGACAGCGATCCCGCGTTGCGGCTGACCCTGCTGTCGGCCCTGGCGCAGCTGCCGCTGAACCGGCGGGCCGTGTTGGTCCTGCGCTTCTGGGAGGACCAGACGGTCGAGGCGACCGGGGCGGCGATGGGCCTGTCCGCCAGCGCGGTCAAGTCGCTGACCCAGCGGGCGCTGGCCGATCTGCGGTCCGCGCTCCGCGACGACGACGCGATGGCAGAGCTCGACTTCCTCCTGGTCTGAACCACACGGAACTGAAGCCTCCTCACGGAACGAGAGAATCTTGACTCCGGAAGACTCGATGCGCGACCGCATCTCCGCGGAACTGGAAGCCGGCCGCCCGCCCCTGGGCGACCTCGTCGGCTTGGCCGTCGCCGAGGGGCGGCGCAAGAAGCGGCGCACCCGCCTGGGCGCCGGCGCCCTGAGCGCGGTCGGCGTACTGGCCGTCGCGGGCGCCGTGGCGCAGCTCGGATCGGCCTCCCCGGCGACGACGCAGAACGCCGCCGCCCACCCGGCCGCCACGACGCCGACGCGCTCCCCGTCGCCGGCGGCGCCGCGCTCGTCGGCCCCGACCACTCCCCCGACGACATCCCCGACCACGCCCACCGCGCCGGCCACCACTCCCCTGCCGGTCGCCGCGATCGTGAAGAACGTCAACCCCGGCACCTTCTCCCTGGAGAAGGGCATCTACCTCAACTACACCACCAGCGCCATGTCCTACTGGGAGTACGAGGGCGGGCTGACGGTGCAGTACAACGGCAGCAACACCTGGGGCTCCGACTTCGTCACCATGGGCGCGACCGACCGCCTGTTCACCGGCTTCTACGTCGGCGACAAGGACGTCGCGGCGGCGTCCATGACCATCGACGGCAAGCAGATCGCGGCCACCGTGGTGAAGGTGAACGGCGCGCAGGGCTGGTGCGGCATCTACTACCTGCGGCCGAAGGGGGCGACGTCGTACGAGCGGTTCCAGATCGACGTCTACGACGCCAGCGGCAAGATCATCGCCACGTCCTACACCGGGCTGAGCGACGGCCCGCCGCCCACCCACTCTTCCGGTGAGCCCGAGAACCGGACCCTGCCGGTCACGAACATCCCGACCGACACCCCGTTCCCGGGTGTGACGGTCATGGCCCCGCCTCCGGGATCGCCCACCAAGTAGGCGCATCCCGAGCTCAAACCCAAGCCCAAGGGCAAGTGCCCGGTACCGGTCGCCCCGGTGCCGGGCACTTGCTGTCGCCCGTTGCCATCACCCGAACAACCCATCCCGCGCTGACCCCGCAGTTGCACCACGCATCACGCGCCCCAACGCTTGATCCATGACCGTTCCGGCAGCGGCTGACAGTGCCGCCCAGCCGTGGTACACCCGCGGTCCCCAGGAAGTGGCCGAGGCGTTCGGCGTGGATCCGGAGGCCGGGCTCTCGCCGGAACGCGCCGCGAACGTCCTGGCCCGCACCGGCCCCAACGAGCTGCCGCAGGAGGAGCCGCCGGCCGGCTGGCGCCGGTTCCTGGACCAGTACCGCAGCTACATGCAGATCATCCTGGTCGGGGCCGCGATCGTCTCCTTCGCGATCCAGGAGTGGTCGACCGCGATCCTGCTGGTCGTGCTGACGCTCGTCAACGCGGTCATCGGGTTGCGGCAGGAGGGCAAGACCGAGAGCGCCATGAACGCGCTCAAGTCGATGATGAAGGTGACCGCGCGGGTGCGGCGGGGCGGTGCCGAGACCGAGATCCCCGCCGAACAGGTGGTGCCCGGGGACATCGTGCTGCTGACGGCCGGCGACGAGGTGCCGGCGGACGGGCGGATCCTGGCGGCCAGCGCGCTGCAGATCGACGAGTCCGCGCTGACCGGCGAGAGTGTGCCGGCTTTGAAGCAGCCGGAGGCTCTGGCGCCCGGGGCGGCGCTCGCTCCCGGCGACCAGGTCAACATGGCCTTCATGAACACGCCGGTGACGCACGGCAGCGGGGTCGTGGTGGTCACCGGCACCGGGGCGGACAGCGAGCTCGGCAAGATCTCGGGCCTGCTGAAGGCGACCGCGAAGGAGCAGTCGCCGCTCACCAGGCAGCTGGACAACCTCACGCTGTGGATCGCCGGGGCGGCCGGGCTGACCATGATCGTGATGTTCGCGCTCGGGCGCTCCCGGGGGACGGCCTGGGACGCGCTGTTCATCAGCGCGGTCTCGCTCGCGGTCGCGGCGATACCCGAGGCGCTGCCGACCGTCACCCAGGTCATCCTCTCGCTCGGCAGCGTCGAGCTGGCGCGGCGCAACGCGCTGGTCAAGGAACTGCCGGCGGTGGAGACGCTAGGGTTCACCTCCTCGATCAACTCCGACAAGACCGGGACCCTGACGCTGAATCAGGTGACGGTCGTCGAGGTGGTCTCCCCTGCCAACCGGTACACGGTCAGCGGGACCGGCTACCAGTTGGACGGCCGGGTGCACCACGCGGTCGGCACCCAGATCGCGGTCGAGGAGGCGATCCTGCCCTACCTGGTGGCCAACGACGCCTCCCTGGTCGACGGCGCCGTGGTCGGCGACCCGACCGAGGGCGCGCTGCTGGTCCTGGGCCACAAGGCCGGTGTGGACATCGACGGCACCCGCGAGCGGTACCCGCGGCTGGCCACCCTGCCGTTCGACCCCGGCTACAAGCTGATGGCCACCTTCCACAAGGCCAAGGACGACGCCGGGCAGGACGTGATCCGCTGCTTCGTCAAGGGCGCCGCCCCGGCGGTCATCGGCCGCGCGGACAGCGCGCAGGCCGACGGCCGCAGCATCCCGTGGGACGCCGAGGCCGGCGCGCGGGCGCAGGAGCACATCGGCCGGATGGGCCGGGAGGGCCTGCGCGTCATGGCCTCCGCGACCCGCGACCTGGACGCCGCCGCGTTCGACCCCGAGGGCGACCTGCTCGGATACGTCACCGGGCTGCGGATGACGAGCCTGGTGGCGATGGTCGACCCGCCGCGCGCCGAGTCCGGGGACGCGGTGGCCGAGGCGCAGGCCGCGCACATCAGGGTCCGCATGGTCACCGGCGACGACGTGGTGACCGGCGCCGCGATCGCCCAGCAGCTCGGCATCCCCGGCGAGGCCATCCTCGGCGCCGACTTCGCCGCGCTGGACGAGGCCGAGCGGCTGGCGCGCATCGACCGGATCGGGGTGGTCGGCCGGGTCGCCCCGGAGCACAAGGTGCTGCTGGTCGACACGCTCAAGAAGAAGGGCGAGGTCGTCGCGATGACCGGGGACGGCGTCAACGACGCCCCGGCCATCAAGGCGGCCGACATCGGCATCGCCATGGGCAGCGGCACCGAGGTCGCCAAGGACGCCAGCCGCATGATCCTGTCCGACGACAACTTCGCCTCCATCGTCTACGCCGTCGAGCAGGGCCGGAAGATCTTCGACAACCTGCTGAAGTACATCCGGTTCGTGCTGGTCCTGCTGGTGGTCTTCGTCGTCGCCTTCCTGGGGGCGGCCGTCTTCAACATCGCCGCCGGCGAGCCGTTCACCCCGCCGCAGGTGCTGTGGATCCATTTCGTGGTCAACGCCGCCTTCGGCTTCTCCCTCGGCTTCGACCGGGAGACCCCGGGCCTGATGACGCGCGTGCCGCGGGCCCGCGGGACCTCGCTGCTGACCCGGAGCCTGCTGATCACGGTCGGGCTCACCGGCCTGGTCATCGCCGCGATGCTGCTCGGGATGATCCAGCTCGGCGCCCGGCACTACGGCGACGTGGACACCGGCGTCTCGATCGCCTTCACCGCGTTCGCGCTGTGCCTGGTCGTGGCCGCGCTGCAGTGCCGCAGCGAGACCGACTCTGTCCTGACCACGGCCACGTTCGACAGCCCGCAGATGAACCGGGCGATCGCCGCCGAGATCGTCATCGCCGTGCTGACCACGCAGATGGACGCCCTGCGCCGGGTCCTGGGCACCACCGACCTCAGCCTGCCGCAGTTCGGCTGGGCCCTGCTGCCGCCGGTGGTGCTGTTCGTCCTGTGGGAACTGGGCAAGCTGGTCGCGCGCCGGACGATCGCGGGCCGGACGATCGCGAGCCGGACGATCGCGAGCCGGGAACGCTGATCCGGCTCGCGTCATATCAGGGGTGGAATACGTCGGGCTTCACATTCCTGGGATGCCGCGGCCTGTCAGAGTCCTGGTCAAGCGGATATGCTTTCCGGTCGGGGGCATGACGAAGCCTTGACATAAATCAGGGCATTGGGTCGATTCATGGGGGGTCTGACACGTGGCGCGTCCGACTGGGTGGGACATTCTGGGCTTGGACGGGGATCCGACTCCGGGCGTGGTGGAGTCGGTGCAGGCCTTGGCGAAGCAGTTCGGCGACTTCGCGCACGACGTCGAGGCGGCGTACCACAGTCTGAACTCGTTCGGTTCCGACACCGCGGCGATGCAGTGGATAGGTCAGACCGCTGATGCCTTCAAGGGCCAATACGGTCCCCTGCCGGGGCGTTTGCAGAAGCTTTATACGTCTTACAGCGAAGCCTCTGACGCTCTGTCCGCTTATGCGCCGAAGTTGCAGGCCGCCCAGACCAAGGCCGACACGGCGCTGCGTCAGGCGCAGGATGCGCATGCCGATCTGCAACGCGCCACTTCCACGGCCAACAATGCGGCGACGGATCTGAAGACGGCGCAACAGAATCAGGCCGCCAACCCGAATCAGAAGGCTGTCACGGATGCGCAAACAGCGCATGACACCGCGCAGACCAACCTGAACAACGCCAAAGCCCAGATGGCGTCGTTGACCAAGCAGGCCAACGACGCCTACAACGACCGCATCGAGGCGGCCAAGGCCTGCCAGAGCGCGCTCGGCAAGGCCCAGGGCGACGGTATCCACAACAAGTCCTGGTGGGACCACGTCGGCGAGGACCTGTCCGAGTGGGGCGGCAAGATCGCCGACATCGCCAACGACCTCGCCCCCTTCCTCGACGTCCTGGCCCTGGCCACCTCTTGGATCCCCGGCGTCGACGTGGTCACCGCGGCCTTGGCCGAGGCCGACAACATCATCGCCCTGGTCGGCACCGGCATGCAGATCGCCGGCGACGCCATGCAGGGCCACTGGGGCGACGCCCTGATGGGCGCCGGCATGCTCGGCCTGCAGTTCGCCGGCGGCAAGCTCCTGGACAAGGTCGGCGGGAAGCTGATCGAGAAGATCGGGGCCCGCGGCAACAAGTTCGCCTGCGAGGGCGGCGACCCGGTGGACGTCGTCTCCGGGAACATGATCACCGCCGAGGCCGACATCGACCTTCAGGCCGTGCTCCCGTTGGTCCTGCGACGGGCCTACTCCTCCGGCAACCCCTACGGGAGGCTGTTCGGACCCGGATGGTCCTCCACGCTGGACATCCGGCTGTCGGTCAACGCCGCGGGCATCCACTTCGTCGGCGACGACGCACAGGCGCTGGACTACCCGGTCCCCGAGGCGGGCGCCGTCGTCCTGCCCTCGGAGGGCGCACGGTGGCCGCTGGAATGGGATCGTGACGCCGACGAGATCCGCGTCACGGACCCCGTCTCGGCCTTCGTGTGGCGGTTCGCCAGGGTCCACCACCGGGACGACGACGGCGAGATCCGGGACCTGACGTCGGTCACGGACCGCAACGGCAACCGCATCGGTTTCCTGAGGAACGACGACGGCACCCCGTTCGGCGTCGAGCACAGCGGCGGCTACCGCCTGGCGGTCGACACCGTCGCCGCGCAGGCCGGTCCGCGGGTGACCGGCCTGCGGCTGCTGAGCGCCGACGGGGACGTCCCGGTCCGGACTTTCGGCTACGACGAACGCGGCCGGCTGACCGCCGTCGTCGACGACAGCGGCGAGCCGTACACCTACGGCTACGACGACGACAACCGCATCACCGTCTGGACCGACCGCCTCGGCTACAGCTATGGCTACGAGTACGACGAGACCGGCCGGGTCGTCCGCGCCATCGGCGACGGCGGCGTGCTGAACGCCGCGTTCTCCTACGACGACGACAACCGCGCCAACACCCTCGTGAACTCCCTCGGCCAGGCCGTCGTCTACCGCTACAACGAGCACGGCGGCCTGGCGTCGATCACCGATCCGCTCGGCAACGCCCTCACCACGGACTACGACCGCTACGGCCGCCTGATATCCGGCACCGACGCCCTCGGCCATTCGACCCACCGGGAATACGACGAGTTCGGCAACACCGCGTGCATCCGCCGCGCCGACGGCACGGAGATCACCGGGGTGTTCGCCGGGCCGGCGCAGCCGACCGAGGTCCGGCTGCCGGACGGCTCCGTATGGCGGTACACCTACGACGGCCGCGGCCGGCTCGCGACGATCACCGACCCGATCCAAGCGGTCACCGAATACCGGTACAGCGACAACGGCGGCGTCCTGGAGGTCGTGGACCCGGGCGGTGCCGTCCGCCGGACCACCACCGACGCCGCCGGCCTGCCTGTCGCCGTCCAGGACGGCGACGGTCCCGCGACCGTCCTGGAGCGCGACGCGTTCGGCCGGGTCGTCCGGATGACCCTGCCCGACGGGGCCACCACGAGGACGCAGTGGTCGGTCGACGGCATGTCGCTGTGGGACACGGCGCCCGACGGATCGCGCACGACACGCTCCTACGACGTCCAGGGGCAGCTTGTCGAGCACACCGACCCGCTCGGCGGCGTCACCCGCTTCGAGTACGGGCCGTTCGGCAAGATCACCGCCCGGACCGACGCGTCCGGCGCGCGCTACGAGTTCGCCTATGACACCGAGCTCAACCTCGTGGCGGTCACCAACCCGGCCGGCGCAGTCTGGTCCTACACCTACGACGACGCCGGGCGCATGGTCGCCGAACGCGACTTCACCGGACGGCTCCAGCAGTACACGTACGACGCGATCGGCCAGCTCGCGGCACGCGTGAACGGCGCGGGCCAGACGACGCGCTTCCTGCGCGGCGTGACCGGGGACATCCTCGAGCGCCACACCGCGGACGGGACGTTCACCTACGACTACGATCCGGCCGGCCGGCTGCTCGGCGCGACGGGCCCGACGTCCTCGATGACCTACCAGCACGACCTCGCCGGCCGGGTGGTCGCCGAGACCGTCAACGGCCGGACGGTCAGCTTCGAGTACGACGCGGCCGGACGCCAGGTGCGGCGGGTCACGCCGTCCGGCGCCGTCTCCGAATGGGGTTTCGACACAGCCCGCGGCACAGCCCGGCTGGCGACCACGGCCGGCGTGCTCGAGTTCTTCTACGACGAGCTCGGGCGCGAGGTCGAGCGCACGTTCGGCGGCGGCGGCCTGGCCCAGCAGTACGACGTGGAGGGCCGGCTCAGCGAGCAGCGGCTGTGGCGGGGCGACACGGCGTCGGCATCGGTGTCGGCATCGGCGTCGGCCGGCGCCTCGGTCGCGCCGGGCGCGGCGCAGCTGCTCCTGGAGCGCACGTACAGCTACCGCGCCGACGACACGCTGACCCGGGTCAGCGACTCCCGGCGCGGCACCCGCGACTACCAGCTGGACGCCCTGGGCCGCGTGCTCGCGGTCGAGGCGGCCACCTGGGGCGAGTCCTACGCGTACGACGCCTTCGGCAACATCGCGCGGGCGGCGGTGGACACCCCGGCGGGCGCGGCCCGCGGCGACGAGGACGACGCGAGCCGCGACCGCGACTTCGACGGCCCCCTGGTCCGGCGCGCCGGCCACACCCACTATGACTTCGACGCGCAGGGACGGATGATCCGGGCCCTGCGGCGGACGTTGTCCGGCGGGCGCAAGGAATGGGTCTACGACTGGGACGCCGACGACCGCCTGGTACGGGTCACGCTGCCGGACGAGACGGTATGGCAGTACTCGTACGACCCGTTCGGCCGCCGGATCGGCAAGGAACGCCTTGTCGCCGGCCGGGTCACCGACCGCGTCGAGTTCTCCTGGGACGGCGGGACGCTCATCGAGCAGTCCGTCTGGAACGACGCCGGCGGCGAGGCGCTGACGTGGGACTACGACGCGGGGGCGGCGGAGACCTGGCGCCCGGTCGCGCAGCGTCGGCGGAGCTGGAGCGGACACGCCGAGGCCCGGGCCGCCGAAGAGGCGTTCCACATGATCGTCACGGACGTGGCCGGGACCCCGACCGAGCTGGTCGCCCCGGACGGATCCGTCGACTGGTACCTCACCACGAGCCTGTACGGCCTGCCCATCGCCTCGTCCGACCACGCGGTGGACTGCCCGCTGCGATTCCCCGGACAGTACCTGGACGACGAGACCGGGCTGCAGTACAACGTCCACCGCTACTACGACCCGCACACCGGCGGCTATCTGAGTGCCGACCCGCTGGGACTGGCGCCGGCGCCCAATGATCACGGGTACGTCCCCAACCCGCTGACCGACTTCGACCCGCTGGGCCTGCTGTGCCAGAACGCGCTGAACTCGATCCAGGATCGCGTCGACACCCTGCACGCCAAGCAGGTCGGCGCCACCGGCCGGCGCAGCACCGCCATCATCCGCGCGCTCGACAAGCAGGGGAACCCGGTCGACGTCGTCGGCTGGAGCGGAGCGGGTCCGCTCGACAAGCGCGTGCTGAACGAACTGGGGAAGAACGGGCTCAACGAGGTCCCGGCCATCCGCATGGACGCCGACGCCGAAATCAGCGCTCTTGCGACGATTCGGCAGAACGGCTGGACCCCTCTGGGCGGCGCGGCGAACCGTCCTGTGTGCCCCTGGTGCCAGGACACATTGTTCAAGCCGTTCAGTGCTAAGGTCGGGGCTGCCCAGCTGACGGGGCCTTTGCGGACCCAACGGATCAAGCTGTTCGACGGCAAGGGCGGGACCATCGCGAAGGACGTCGCCGGCGTCAAGCTTGTCAGCGAAACACAGTTCACATGGTGAGGCGGTGACGGGGCATGGACGATCCCTGGGATGAAGACGTCATGCTGAGCTCGTTCGAGGCGCTCAGCTCCTACCAGCAGGCGGTGGTGGCCGGCCTGGTCGCCCACCGGGTGGGCGTGCTCGCCGAGTTCCCCGACATCGACCAGTACTTCTCCTTCGCGCCCGGCTACACCTTCCTGATCGAGGATGTGCTCCGCGCGATCGACAAGGCGGTCGTCGCCGGCGAGGTGGACGCCGCCGAGGCCGGCGCGCTGAAGGAGCGCCTCGAGGAACTGCTCGGCCCGGACGGCGAGGAGTACGAGGAGCCGGACGGCTGGGTCCCCGCCAACTACGTCAATGTCGCGTCGATGGTCGATCACGCGCTGCGCGCCTGGGCCCGGCCCGGCGAGAGCGCCACGAACGGCTTCACGGTCCTCAGCTCCAGCGACGCCTTCACCGCCGGCCTGCACGACAACGAGCCGACGCTCGAAGCCGTCGAGGTCGCGCGCCAACGGGCTGACATGGAAGCGGTGCGAGCCCTCCCCGAGCCGATGGCGGAGGCGGACCTCGCCGCGTTGAAGGCGCAGTCGGAGGAGGTCCGCGAGGCGATCCGGGCCCAGTTCCAGGTGATCATCGACGACGAGGGCTGAGCAGGCGGCCAGGCAGGAACGGGCCGCCGCCGTCGTGAACGCCCGCCAGGCCGCCGGGATCGACGAGCGCATCGCCGCCTGCACGCCCTACCAGGCGGCGGTCGTCGTCGCACTGGCCGCGCGCCGGACCACCGCCGTCGGCGACCTGCCGAAGGCCGAGGAGGACTTCGAGGAGTTCGGAAAGCTCCTCGAGGCCGCGGCACGCATGAACCTGGCGTACCTGGTGGCGGCGCCGGCGAAGACGGTGACCGCCGAGGTCGGCGCGCGCCTGGAGGAGATCATCGGGTCGGACGACTTCCCGGTCGAGAACCCGGGCGGCTCCGAGGGGTGCTTCCAGAGCGCGGCGGTCTCGGTCGCCTTCGTGCGCGACGTCTGGAGCCGCCAGGATCTGAACTACGCACGCTCAGCGCTCGACTACGCCTTCTACTCGTTCGCGAACAAGCTCGACCGGCAGCTGCCGACGCCTCCGGCCGAGCCGCTGGACGAGGTGGAGACGGCGTGTCAGGCGGCTGATCTGGACGCGGTGACGGCGCTGGGCGAGCCGATCAGCGTGGAACAGTTCGACGAGTTGGCCGCCGCTCCGGCTTCGGTCGCGCTGGGGCGGGCTTATCGGGCCCGGGTCGAGGAGATCATCGCTGCGGGGCGGTGAAGCCGCGTCCTCGGAATTCGGTGGCGGTCGCCGACCCGCGGCGGCTAATGTCGCCGCGGGTCTAACGAAGGCCCCCGATCAGGAGGTGGTCACGATGAGCCGCTACGAAGACACCGAGCTCTCCTTTTGAGCGAACCGCCAAGCGTCGCCGGGGGTTCCCTCTAGCGAAACGCAGGTGAAGCGGGGCGATCGCAGTGTCGGCCTCGGTAAGGAACTGATGGAGAAGCTCGGCGGAGCCGACCCCTGCCCTTGCGGGTCCGGGCGGCGGTTTCCGCAGATGCTGTCGGGCCAGCGGGCGGTTCGACGGGGTTCTGGGTGACTACTACGTCCGCGAACGCTAGTCGGTCAGCCGCCATTGACTGCTATGCGGTCGATGGCGGCGGCCAGGTCCGCCATGGTCTGGAGGATCTCGTCGGGGTCTGATTCCGGCGGGGCGTGGTAGGGGCGCAGGATGGTGGCGGCGTCGAGGCCGCGGGCGTTCAGGACGCTGGCGGTCATGGTGCGGGCCAGATCCAGGCCGGTGGCCGGGTCGTCGACGAAGACGCCGTAGGCGTGTCTCATCGCGGTGTCGAGGTAGTCGATGTCCTCGGGGGTCAGGCGGCGCGGAAGGGTCGAGCCCGGGTAGACCCGGAACCATGCGGTCATCGTGTCCTCCTTTGTTGTGCGGTGTTTCATGGCCGCTATGTCCATGTCTTCCCACGTCAAACGGGGGCGGTTGTTTAGCCGCGGGGATCGGGGACATTTCGATGTACTGGCGACGGCATTCGCATCGTCCGCGCCCCTTGGGCGGTGGCCGATGCCCGCTGGGCGAACCGGATCGCGCAGTCGGCCGTCGCGCTCGGATCGGCGACATTGCGAGGCGGCGTCATGCAGCATTCCCGCGGTACCGGACCGGTCGACATGGGCGCTGCGGTCCGGCGGAAACCGGGTGGGCAGCGGGGTCGGGCGGTGCCCGACCGTCCGCGTGTCAATTCCCTGTCCTGGTCGTTTCCCGGGACGCCCGCGGACGTGTCGTGTTCGCGGCGGTGGCTGGCGATGGCGGCCACCGAGGTGTGGGGCGAATGTGAGGACACTGATCGGCTCGTGCTCGCCTACAGCGAGATCGCGACCAACGCCGTGATGCACGGCGCCGGCCCGGTGACGGTGGCCGCGCGGATCTGTCCCACCAGCGCGCATTGCGAGATCGCCGACCGGTCGGCGCGGCTGCCGAGGATCCGGCACGCGACGGCCTCCGATGTCGGCGGGCGGGGGCTGGAGATGGTGCAGCTCACCGTGGACCGGTTGCGAGTGGCGGCCGATGAGGCGGGGAAGACCGTGTCGTTCGAGGTGGGGCGGCGGAATGGCGCGGAGAAAGGGTCCTAAGGCGAGAAAGGGTCCTAAGGCCGCTATTTCTGTACAGCCTTCACTGCCTTCGCGGCTTTGAGGGCCTTCGCGGCCTTGGCCACCTGCGGCGCCGACTCGCCCGGAAGTTCGGCGAGCATCCTGAGGAATGGACCCACCAGCAGATCGTGCTGAGCCGGGTGGCGGAACGGGAGGTCGAGGTGGACGACGTAGCGGTTCCGCCGCCCGACGCGGCTGCGCGTCACGTAGCCGGCGGCGTCCAGGTCGGCGATGATCGCCATCGCGGCACGCTCCGTGATCCCGGCCGCCGCGCTGATGTCCCTGATCCTGGCGTCGGGGTTCCTGGCGATCTCGACCAGGACGTGGCCGTGTGACGTCAACAGGGTCCAAGCGTCACGTTTGCGGTCATTCGCCACCTCCCGATCATATCGAACCGGGTGGCGCCCCACCCTGTTCCGCTCCCCCGGTACGACCGACCTCTGCTAGCGTTCATATGTAAAATTAAGCATGAAAAGGAGATCAGGTATAGGCGCGGTATGAGCACGGGCGGGAGGACGCCATGGCCGGCCTTTCGCGGGGCTGCACATCCGTCGGGAAGGACATCCTGACCCGGCTCATCGCCGCTGCCCGGGTCAACGAGGCGGTGGCCTGGTCCGACGCGGCCACGCACGCCGAGCAGGAGGTCGCCGCCCTGTGGAGCGACCGCGCGCACGCCGACCGGGCGGCGCCGGTGGAAGTGACCACCGAGGTGCTGTACCAGCTCGCGGCGGCGGCCGACGCGGCGATCAGCGCGCGGCACGCCTCGGGCTCCGAATGGGCGCTACAGGTGGGGCTGGACCTGGTGGAGATCCGCGGACTCATCGCAGCGGCGGCGGCAAGGGCCGCAGCAGCAGGGGCAGGGGGAAGGGCAGAGTAAGCAGCGGCGGCAAGGGCGGCAGCGGCAGGGCGGGGCAGAGTAGGCAGCGGCGGCGGCAAGGGCGGCCGGAGCGGCGGCGGCGGCAAGGGCGGCCGGAGCGGCGGCGGCGGCAAGGGCGGCCGGAGCGCTGGCAGCGGCGGCAGCGGCCAGCGGCGGCAGCGGCCAGCGGCGGCAGCGGCGTAAGCAGCAGCAGGCAGCGGCGTAAGCAGCAGCAGGCAGCGGCAGCCGAAGTGAGCAGCAGCCGAGCGAGCGAGCCCGTGATGCCACCGCCGGTACAGGCGGCCCACAACAGCAGACCGGCCCGGCGGGCGGCAAAGCCCGGGGCCGGCCGGTCGGCGAGCAGCCGCTCAGCGAACTCCTACTTGTTCAGATGCTGCTTGGCGCGCGCGCCCAGCTGCTCCACCTTGCCCTTGGCCTCCATGCCGTCGTCGTCCGTGACGGCGCCGGCCACTTCGCGGGCCTTGCCCTTGGCCTCCTGGCCGACGTTCTTCGCGGTGTCCTTCGCCTTGTCGGCGGCGTGGGCGGCGTGCGCCTTGTCCTGGTCGACCTGGCCTTCGGCCTGCATGCGCTCGTTGCCGGTGGCCTTGCCGGCGGCTTCCTTGGCCTTGCCCTTCGCGTCCTGGACCGCGTGCTTGGCCTTGTCACCGACGCTCATGGTGGTTCCCTTCGTCGAGCGGTTCGTCCTGAGGCGTCCTCGTAGCCCGTCGTGCGGGGATGAAACGGGCGTTTACTTCCCTGCGGGCCGGGCACCCGGCCACGTATGTGCCGTTTGTTCGCCATGACGAGCGCTCCGCAGCGCGTGCGGGCCACGTTCTGGCTCCTTGACGCCCGGGACAGCCTCTCCGCCCAGAGCAGGCGGGATCCGGACGGGACCGGGCTGGGCTACTTCCGGCCCGGCGGTGAGCCGGTGCTGCACAAGGCGCCGATCGCCGCGTACGAGGATCGGGCCTTCGCCGAGGAGGCCAGGACCGTCGAGTCCGCGACCTTCATCGCCCACGTCCGGTACGCGACCACCGGGGCGCTTTCCGTGCGCAACACGCACCCCTTCTGTGCCGAAGGCCGCATGCTGGCGCACAACGGCGTCATCGAGGGCAAGGACATCCTCGATCGGCATCTCGGCGACGCCATGGCGCAGGTGCAAGGTGACACCGACTCAGAACGCTTCTTCGCGTTGGTGAATCGCGAGACCGAGGCCGCCGCTGGCGACGTGACGGCCGGCCTGGAATCCGCGGCGCGCTGGGTCGCCGAGAATCTGCCGCTGCTCGCTCTCAACATCGTGATGACCACCGCCGACAGCCTGTGGGCCTTGCGGTATCCCGAGACGCACAGCCTCTACGTGCTGGAACGGCGTGCCGACGGTCCGCATCGGGGGCGCCGGCTGGACCAGAACGGCAGCGGCGGGCGCCTGCGCGTGCGGGCCGACAGTCTCGCCGAGCTGTCGTCCATGGTCGTGGCCAGCGAACGGCTCGACGACCATCCCGGGTGGCGGGCGCTGCGCTCCGGCGAACTCCTGCATGTCGGCCCCGATCTGCACGTCACGAGCCGCATCGCGCTCCCCGATCCGCCGGCGCATCCGCTCACGCTCGCCGACCTCGATCCGCACGCCGCGCAGGCCCAGAAAACAAGCTGAACCCCGGCCAGCGGACCCGGCGTCAACCTCGTTCCATTGCCACAGGGATATGGTGGAGGAATGGAGGAGGCAGAGGAACGTCGAAAGTGGACGCTGCTCACCTCCCACGGACACGTCCTCGTGGAGATCGCCCGCAATCCGCGGGCCCGCGTGCGGGACATCAGCGCGATCATCGGCATCACCGAGCGCGCCACCCAGGCCATCATCGCCGACCTCGAACGGGCCGGATACGTCCAGCGTGTCCGGGTCGGACGGCGCACGCGCTATGTGGTGCACATGGAGAATCCGTTCCGGCACTCGGCGCAGGACGGTCTGCTGGTGGGGCCGTTCCTGGAGATGCTCGCCGGCACCACCGACTTGGTCGGCTCCATGGCGCTCGAGGAAGGCGTCCCCGCCGAAGACCTCGTGATGGGCCCCGTCGTCGCGCTGCCGGACCCGCTCGCCGCGGTTGCCGACCCGCTCGCCGCCGCCGCCGAGCCGACCGTCGTCGCGCCGATGCCCCTGACCGCCTCGGAGCCCGCGATCCCGGAGTTCCCAGAGTTCCCGACGTTGCCAGAGTTCCCGACGTTGCCGGAGTTCCCCGGGCCCCCGCCCGGCGGGGAATACCCGAAGAATTAATCACGATTCGCGCTTCCGCGGGTATCATCGCGACGTGGCAGCAGGCGACGGCAGACGCGACGCATGGACGTTGCTCACCTCGCACGGCCACGTCCTGGTGGAGATCGCCCGCGATCCGCAGGCCCGGATCAGGGAGCTGAGCGCCGCGGCCGGGATCACCGAGAGGGCGACCGCCGCGATCGTCGCCGACCTGGTGGCCGCCGGATACGTGACCCGCAGCCGGGTCGGGCGGCGCAACCACTACGCCGTGAACCTGGATCTGGGCTTCCGCCACACGGCGCAGCGCGATCTGCGGGTGGGCCCCTTCTTGGCCTTGCTGTCGGGGCAGCCCTTCGCCGAGACGGCTGTGGACCGGGATAAATCACTCAAGGACGTGTGAAGCAGCGGATCGCGGTTATCGGGCTGCGGTGAGTCTTACCGCTGTGAGCCAGGGTCTGTTGGGAAACCGCTACCGGCTCGGTGAGCGCATCGGGCTGGGCGGTGCGGCCGAGATCTACCAAGCCGCCGACTTCCACCTGCGGCGCGCCGTCGCGGTCAAGGTCCTCAAGACCGGCGCGGACCGCCCCGACTTCGCCGCGCGCTTCGCCGAGGAGGCACGGCTGCTGGCCGCGGTCGGCCATCCGAACCTCGTCCCGCTGTTGGACGCCGGCCGCGACGGCGCGTGGCGCTACCTCGTGATGCCGCTGATCCACGGCGAGGATCTGGCCCGGATCATCGGGCGCGGACCACTGCCGCCGGCGGAGGTCGCGCGGCTGGGAGTCGCGCTGGCCGACGCACTGGACCACATCCACTCGCGCGGCATAGTCCATCGCGACCTGAAGCCGGCCAACGTCCTCGTGGAACCGGACGGCGGGATCTTCCTGGCCGACTTCGGGATCGCCCACGCGTGGGACGGGCCGGTGCACACCGGCAGCGGCCTGGTGGTGGGTACCGCCGGATACATGGCGCCGGAGCAGGCACAGGGCTCCGGCCCGATGCCCGCCTCGGACGTGTTCTGTCTCGGGCTGGTCCTGCTGGAAGCGCTCACCGGACAGCCTGAGTATCCCGGTCCGGCCCAGGACCGCATCGCCGGCGTGGTCACCAGGTCGCCGCGCATCCCGGCAGGACTTTCGCCGCGATGGCGTGCGCTGCTCGCCGCGACGCTGCGCCGCGAGCCCGGTAAGCGTCCGTCGGCGGGGCAACTGCGGGACCTGATCCGCGCGGAATGCGAGCAGGCCGCCCCGGCCGGGCCGGTCCACCCGCGGCACCGCCGGCCGGCCGAGCCGACAGCACAGACAGCACAGACAGCACAGACAGCACAGACAGCACAGACAGCACAGACAGCACAGACAGCACAGACAGCGACAGCTCCGCCTCCCGCGCCACCGTTTATCGCCGATCCGACTGGACACCCGGAGGACTCCGCCGGATCCGCCGGATCGGTGGACACGGAGCGATGCGGGAGGAGCGACTTCAATGATCGAGACCTCAAGCGACGACGTCATAGCCGTCCTCACCCACGATCATCGGGAAATCCGGGCACTGTTCGACGAGCTGGCCAGGACGCGGGACAGCGCCGATCCGAAGCGGCGTAAGAACCTGGCCGACCGGGTCACGATCGAGCTCGTCCGGCACGCGACGGTCGAGGAGCAGTTCCTGTACCCCGCGGTGCGGCTCAACGTCGACGGCGGCGCGGACCTGGCCGACCGCGAGATCCACGAGCACGCGCTGGTCGAGCAGAGCCTGAAGGAACTCCACGGGATGCAGCCCGGCGACGCGGCGTTCGAGGCGACGCTGCAGCTCGTCGTCGACCTGGTCACCGTGCACATCGCCGAAGAGGAACGGATCCTGTTCCCCCGGCTGCGGTCCGTCTGCACCGCCGAGGACCTCGCGGCGATCGGCAAGATGGTCTCGGCGGCCAAGAAGCTCGCCCCCACCAGGCCCCATCCCGGCGCGCCCGACACGCCGCCGGGGAATCTCACCGCTCCCGGCCTCGGTGTCGTCGACCGGATCCGCGACGCGTTCAGCGGTCGCGGGCGCGAAGTCTGAGCTTGAAGCCAGAAGCCTGAAGCCTGAACACCCCGAAGGAGTAGCAGGGTGATGACGAACGAATTCGACGTCCACACCGCCACCGAGGCGGACCAGGAACTCGGCGAGGGCACCGCCGCCCGGCCGCGGGACGTCTCACTGCTCGACGACCAGCAGCGGGCGGCCTTCCTCGGCGAATGGCAGTCGGTGCAGACCGGTTTCGCCACCAGCCCGCAGCAAGCCGTCGAGGCCGCCGAACGGCTGGTGGCCGCGCTCGCCGAGAACGTCGCCCGCGTGGTCGCCGAGATCGCGGACTCGGTGAGAAGACCCGCCGCGGACCAAATTCCCGACGAGGAGACCTGGCGCGCGCAACTGCTGCGCTGTCGCGAGGCGTTCCATCTCCTCATCGACAGCTGACATCGCCGCGCGAAGCGGCATCGGGAGCACGACAAGCAGCGAACCAGAGGAGTGGTCACAGATGACGAACATCATCGACGAGAGTGTCGGCCTGCTCCAGGCAGCCGGACACAAGGTGCAGGACGGCGTCGGCGCTGTCCAGAAGCAGGCCCAGAAGCAAGCGCAGAAGCAGACGAAGAAGCGGAAGAAGTCCGCTTGGCCCATGCGCGTGATCGGCGTCGCGGCCTCCATAGCCGGGGCGGTGGCGGCGTTCTTCGCCGGCAGCAGGCTGGTTCGCTCCCGGCTCGGCCGGCGCGGGCGGTGATCCGCCGATGGGCATCCGATGAGCCCGGCTGTCGCCATGGACTACGGAAGCCCGCGGACGCGGCCGGGTGGATCGGAAACCGGACGGACCGTCGTCACGATCCACATACCGGCCCGCCCCGAGTACATCGCGGTCCTGCGCGGCGCGTGCGGGCAGCTCGCGCCGCGGCTGGGCTGCAGCCCGGCCGAGACCGCCGACCTGCAGTTGGTGGTGGACGAGGCGTGCGGGTTCCTGCTGCGCAACTGCCTCACGGCCGGCGACCCGGACCACGACGGCGGGCTGGCGGCGGCCTTCGTCGTCGAAGGCCCGAGCCTGCACATCACCCTGGAGATGCAGGCCGACGTTTTCATCTCCCCGGACGACGACGAGTTCGCCGACGCCATCCTCACCGCGCTGGTGGATCACTTCGCATGGCATGTGGAGGACTCGGCCGTCCGCGTGGAGATCCGGAAACAGCGCGCGGACGGGAGGCACGAATGAACACGACAGCCCAAGTGACCGACCAGGAACGGGCCCGCGAGTCCGTCGTGACCGACCAGGAACGGGCCCGCGAGCGGTCCGAGGCGCGGGACGCGCTGTTCCACCTGCACGAGCTTCCCGCTGACGACCCCGAGTACGAGGCCCTCGCTGTTGCACCGGCTGACCGGCCGGGAGAAGCGGATCCTGCTCATGCGCTACTTCCGGAGCATGTCGCAGGCCGAGATCGGTGCCGAGCTGCACGTCTCGCAGATGCAGGTGTCGCGGCTGCTGTCCCAGATCCTGGAGCGGCTGCGGCATCGGCTGGGTGTGGCGGGCTGACCTGAGCGGACGCCCCGCCTGGGCTACGCACAGTCACGTTTGCCCGGGCACGGCCGGGGGCACGAGGGCCGTGTCGGGGTGTGAAGCCGCCACTCTGGCGGAGGTGAAGCCATGACGTGCGAAGAAGAGTTCAACGCCTTGCGGCGGGCCGAGAGGGATCTGGCCGCCTGGAGGCGACTGCATTCCGGCCCGGGCGATGTTCCCGAGGCCGAAGTCCGGCAGCGATCCGCGGAATTGAGCGCAGCTCTCCGCGAGCGGCAGGACGCCTACAACAGGTGCCGGGGTGCGAAGACCGCGCACGACGCCTTCGAGGCGCTGATGCGGGACGCATCCGGTGCACCGCTCGGTGGTGGTGCCGGGCCGCCCATGTAGGGCGCCGCCCGGCGCCGCACAGGAGAAGGGATCGAAATAGATGAACGACGTGACGAAGTCCGTGGATGTCCACGTCCCGCTTCGGACCGCCTACAACCAATGGACCGACGTCGAGTCCTTCCCGCACTTCATGTCCGGCGTCATCGCGGTGCGCCGGGTCGACGACCGGCACACGCACTGGGTGACCGAGGTCGGCGGCGCGCGGCGCGAGTTCGACGCCGAGATCGTCGAGCAGCTGCCCGATGAGCGCATCGCGTGGCGCAGCGTCGACGGCGACGTACGGCACGGAGGGGTCGTGACGTTCGAGCCGATCTCCGACCGCGACACCCGGGTCACCGTGGACCTGGCCTGGGAGCCGGGCGGATTGCTGGAGAAGGCCGGCGGCGCCGTCGGCTTGGACCGTCTCCAGATCCAGGCCGACCTTGACCGGTTCCGCCAGTACGTGGAAGAGAAGTCGCCTGGCGACGGGACCGTCCCGGCCACCCCGGCCACTCCGAACAGCCCAGACACCCCGGCCACCCACGACGACGTCGTCGCCGTCCTGGTCTCCCAGCACGCCCAGCTGAAGGACCTGATGGCGCGGACCTCGAACGCCGAGGGGGATGAGAAGCACCGGCTGTTCTCCGAGGTCGTGCGCGAACTGCGCTCGCACGAGCTCGGCGAGCAGCGCGTGGTCCACCCCGTGACGCGCTCCTGTATCGAGAACGGCGAGCGGACGGCCGCCGACCGGCTGGGCGAGGAGGAGCGGGCCGACCAGCTGATCGCCGAAGCCGAAGTCGCGAACGTGACCGCGGACTCCGAGGAGTTCGACGCCTGGTTCGAGCGGCTGCGCAAGGCCGTCCTCAACCACGCCGAACACGAGGAACGCGAAGAGTTCCCGAAGCTGCGCCAGGAATTGAGCCCGGCTCGGCTGCACGCGATGGCCGACGATTTGGTCGCGGTGCAGACCGCCGCGAATCTGGGCTAGACGACCCGGCTGGTGCCCCCGAAGCGAGCACGGACAACGGTTCCCTGCCCCGGCGCCGAGCGGATCTGCAACAGGTCGCACACCTGGTTGGCGATCCACAGCCCGGCCTTCCCGCCCAGCCCGCCGGAAGGCCGGCGCCGGCCGGCCAGGGGATCGGTGATCACACCGTCGTCCCGCACCTCGCACACCAGGGCCGCGACGTCGCGCCACAGGCGCAGGACACCCGCTCCCCCGCCGTACTTGATGCTGTTCGCCGCGAGCTCGCTGACGACCAGGACGGCGTCGTCCGCGCCCCGGCCGCCCAGCACGGGCTCGGCGAACTTCGCGACGTGAGCGCGCAGCTCCCTGAGGCCGGCCAGATCGAAGCCGAGTTCCCACACCGGCCCCGAGGGTTCCTCCAGGGGATCATCGGACATGGCGGTCTGGCCGAACCCGGATCGCGAGTAGCTGGCACTGGGTTCTCTGGTGTCGTGGTCGACGACGCTGGGATGGCTTTGCCGCGCGCCGTCGAGGACCGGCTGCGCCAGCGCTTCGGTGTCATAGGGACACAGCAGCCACCAAGCCGGTCCGTTGTCGAAGGCGGTGTTGAGCAGGTGCTCGTGGGTGCGGCATTCGGTGATCTCGCTGGGGGTGCGGCCGCTCCAGATCGGTTCGCCGATCCCCCGGAAGCCCCGCGGCGCGGGCAGGTTGCGGTCGACCCAGTCCTGCCAGGCCGGGATGATGCGGGCGGGGTTGCGGCCGGTGCCGGCCATGTCGAGGAACTCGACGCGGTCGGCGTCGCGGCCCAGCGCCCGCCGCAGCGCCGCGGCGCGGGCCGCGACGACGGCGACCAGCACCGCCTCGCCGGCGTCGAGCCCGTCGCGCACGAAGGCGGTGGCACCGGCCAGGAACTGCTCATCCCCGGAATACAGAAACGCCTCGTGGCGGAAGGACTCCGCCGGATCGAGGGTCTGAGCAGCGAAGGGAAGCCTGCTCATGCTCTCACCTCACCATGAACGACTGACCACGCATTACCGCTCCGGCGCGGGCTAAACGAACAAATGGGCGAGGAATGGCCGCGATCCGGCCTCGATTCGGTCACGCCGGACGCGCTCCGGGCCTGTCGCGAGCGCGCCCGCCGCCGGAGCTCGACAAACGATTCCGGTCTTGGCCCCGGCCGGTGCCCGCTGAGAATATGCTTCAGGACCCTTCGGTGCCCGAGTCGAACGTCTGGGTGAACCCACCCCCGAAGTCTAAAACACGAGACATAATTCATGTATCAGTTGACAGAGTTGTCGGCGATGCCGAAAGCTGGAGCCGCCACCGACGGCGGCCCGACGCCGCATCGGGGCCCATACCAAGGAGCCGGCCATGGAGTTCTCTAGTACCGCGACACGGATCGCGGACCGCGTGGTCCTCACCGTCGCCGGCGACGTCGACCTCGCCGCCCACGCCCGGTTCCAGAACGACCTCGACCAGTCCTGGGACGCCACCTGCGACCTGGTCATCGACTGCTCCCGCATCACCTTCCTGGACTCCATGGGGCTGCGCGTCCTGGTCCACGCCATGCAGCGGGCCGCCGCCAACGGCCGCGACATCGCCCTGGCCGCACCCTCCGAACCGGTCCAGCGCGTCCTGGACCTGGCCGGCATCAGGACCCTGTTCACCGAGATCGGCCCGGTCCCGGACCCCGAAACCGATCCGGATCACGCCGTCTAAGCCTCGCGGGTCTGGGTACCCGCTCTCCCTGACGGCGAAAGGAGAATCATGAGGCCACCGCGGATCATGGTCCTGGGCGATTCGCTCGCCAGCGGGATGCAGGACGACTACACGTGGCGCTGGCAGCTGGCACAGCACTTCCGGCGCACGGGCACGGCGGCCGAGTTCGTCGGCCCGCACACCGGGACCTTCTCGATGTACGAGGACCCGGTGCTTCTGGCCTTGGTGGAAGGACGTCCGGTACCCACAGGACCCGATGTCGGCAACCCGATGACCGGGGCCTATCGCGAAGGCGGCTTCGAGGGCGGGCACTGCGCGCGCCCGGGATGGACGGCGAACTCCGCGAAGTCGGCGGTGCGCGAGCACGTCGCCGCCGAACACCCGGATTTCCTGTTGGTCCAGTTGGGCTTCAACGACCTCGCGATGGTCGGACCGCCGGACCGGGCGTTGGAGGATCTGGCGGCCGTCGTGGCCGAAGCGCGCGCCGGCGCACCCTCGGCGGTCTTCCTGGTGGCGAACGTCGCCGGGACCCGCACGTGGGGCAACGAGTGGTTCCGGGAGGCCATCCGGGACTACAACGCCAAGCTCCCCTCGGCCCTCGCGGACCTCTCGACGGAGCAGTCGCCGGTCGCCTTGGTGGACGTGCACAGCGGCTTCGACTCCGACACCGACACCTACGACGGCATCCATCCGAATGCGGCGGGCGAGCTGGTCATGGCCGGCCACTTCGCCGAGGCGCTGCGGCGGTTCGGGGTCGGCAGCGTGGCGTTGCGGTCACCGCGGACGCGGCCGTACGAGATTCCGTTGGCCGAACCGACGATCGTCGCCGCGCGGGCCCAGGACACCGCGAGCGTCAGGCTTGAGTGGAGCCGGGTGCGGGGAGCCTCCGCGTACCGGGTCGCGCTCCGCGACGTCACGCTCGGGCAGCCGCGCCGAATGGGGCCGATCCCGGTCCTGGGCGATCACTGGCTGGCCCAGGGGCTGACGGCGGGCCACGTCTACGAGTTCGACGTGACCTCGGCGCGCGGTGAGCAGCTGGGGCCGCGCTCGGAGCCGCTGCGGCTGGCCGCCGGGCTCTGAACCCTTACCTGACCCTCACCTGGTGTGGGTGCCGCTGCGGGACCGGGACCTGACCGCACCGACGCCCACGCCGATGACGAACAGGACGATGCCGATGACCAGGAGCCACAGCAGGCCCTTGATCACGACGCCCAGGACGCCGAACAGCACAGCCAAGACGATGATGAGAAGGATCCATGCCATGTCTTCATGATTCGCCCGTTTCGGCGATGTCGCAGCCGCAGGGGCGGCTACGGCCCGCGCCGATAGAGCGCCCCAGCCGCGTCGTCCTGCCCCATCGGGGTCTGGGGCGGCGCCTGGGGCGGCTGTGAAGCCTGGGGCACATGCGCGGAACCTGCGCGTATACCCCCATCCGGTGACGTCGAGCTGTCGTAGCATGGGCAGATCGACGCCCGCCGCCCGAGTGACCCGAATGACCCCGAGTAGCCCCGAGTGACGAAGGAGCAGCCGCTTGCGCCTGCTGCTGATGGCGGACACCCACGTCCCGACCCGCGCCCGGCTGCTCCCCGAGCCGCTGCTCGACGCGGTGGACGCGGCCGACGTCGTGTTCCACGCCGGCGACTGGGTCGACGCCGAGACCCTCGACGTGCTGCAGCAGCGCTCCCGACGACTGGTCGCGGTCTACGGCAACAACGACGGGCCGGAGCTGCGGGCGCGACTGCCGCTGGTGGCGGAGGTCGAGCTCCAGTCGTGCCGGTTCGCCGTGGTGCACGAGACCGGTCCGGCCAAGGGGCGCGAGCAGCGGTGCGAGGCGGAGTTCCCCGGTGTCGACGTCCTGGTGTTCGGGCACAGCCACATCCCTTGGGACAGCCACGCCCCCGGCGGCATGCGGCTGCTCAATCCCGGCTCGCCCACCGACCGGCGCCGGCAGCCCTACGCCACCTACCTGACCGCGTCGTTGGAAGACGGGCGCCTCGGCGATGTCCGTGTGCACGAGCTGCCGCGCCGGGGCTGAGCCCGGCGTTCACATGCTGTCGGCGGCGGGGACTATCGTCGCTCGGCATGACGACAGATGAGCGTGGCGGTCCGCGACTCCCCACCGACGACGAAGAAAACCGTTTCTGGTCATTGCTGACCGAGGCGCGGTCGAAGTCCGACGGCTCCACCGAGGGTTTCCTGACAGCCTTGTCAGACCTCTGCGAGCCGATGTCGTCCAGCGAGCTCACCGACCTCGACCGGGTCGTGGAGCGCAAGCTGTACGACATCGACCGCGCGGACATCCAGGCCGTCACCGACGGCTCGGACGACGGATTCCTTTATGCCCGCGGACACATCGTCGCCTCGGGCCGCGAGACGTACTACGCCGTCCTCGCCGACCCGAACAACGCCGAGGCCGATGAGGAGCTGGAGGAGATGTGCTACTTCTTCGCCCATCTCCACGACAAGAAGTACGGCTCGTGGCCCAAGACGGATTCCGGGATCTCGCGCGAATCGTGCTCGAACGCCGGAGGATGGCGCCCCTAATCCGCGTTCCGGAGCGTCCGGACGAACTCCCGGACATCTCCCACCAACTCCGCCGGCGCCTGCAACGAAGCGAAGTGCCCGCCCACCGGATACTCCCGCCACCGGACGACCTTGTTCGCCCGCTCCGCGAGGCCGCGCACAGCCCGGTCCCCGAGGAAGTTCGCAACGGCCGTCGGCACCCCCGACGGCTCCGGCTTGCTGCCCCACGAGGTCCCGGACTCCCGGTAGAGCCGCGCGGCCGAACCCGCGGTCCCGGTCAGCCAATACGTCGCCACGTTCGTCAGAACCGCGTCGCGGTCGATCGGCGCGTGGTCGGTGGCCGTCGGATCCCAGTCCACGAACCACTCCAGGTTCCAGGCCAGCTGCCCGGCCGGCGAGTCGTTGAGGGAGTAGGCGATCGTCTGCGGACGCAGCGCCATCTGCGTCGCGTAGCCGTTGTGGCCGAACCACCACATCTGGTTCGCGACAGCCTTCTGCCGGTCCGCCTCCGACAGATCACTGAGCTCCTGCCCCGAGCCGGACGCCGTCGCGGCGTCGGCGAGGGCGTTCACGTGCACGCCGATGACCGCCTCCGGCGCCACCCGGCCCAGGGCGCAGGAGACGAGGCTGCCGTAGTCGCCGCCTTGTGCGACGTAACGCTCGTAGCCCAGGCGCGCCATCAGCTCCGCCCACGCGCGGGCGATGCGGGGGACGTCCCAGCCGCTTTCGCGGGTCGGGCCCGAGAAGCCGAAGCCGGGCAGGGAGGGGGCCACCACGTGGAAGGCGTCGGCCGGGTCGCCGCCGTGGGCGCGCGGGTCGGTCAGCGGGCCCAGGATGTCGAGGAAGTCGGCCGGGGTGCTGGGCCAGCCGTGCGTGAGGACCAGCGGCGTGGCGTCGGGCTCGGGCGAGCGCATGTGCAGGAAGTGCACGTTCTGCCCGTCGACGGCCGTGGTGAACTGCGGGATCTCGTTCAGCCGCGCCTCGTGCGCGCGCCAGTCATAACCGGTGCGCCAGTACTCGGCGAGGTCGAGCAGGTAGTCACGGTCGACGCCGTAGGACCAGCCGACGCCGGGCAGCGCGTCAGGCCAGCGGGTGCGCGCGAGCCGGTCGTTCAGATCGTCGAGGTCCGCCTGCGGGACGTCGATGCGGAAAGGGCTGATTTCAGAGGAAGTGCCGCTCATGGATTAAGCATCTATCCCATGTAGGACAGTTTCGGTCCTACACATACGAGAAGATCGGTCCCATGTCGGAGACCACCCCCGCACGGTTGCTGCGCCTGCTGTCCCTGCTCCAGACGCACCGCGACTGGACCGGTACCGAGCTGGCCGAACGTCTTGAATGCACCACCCGCACCATCCGGCGCGACGTGGACCGGTTGCGGGAGCTGGGATATCCGGTGCACGCCTCGATGGGACCGGTCGGCGGGTACCGGCTCGGGGCCGGCGCGAAGCTGCCCCCGCTGCTGCTGGACGACGACGAGGCCATCGCGGTCACGCTCGGCCTGCAGAGCAACGCGACCGGGAGCGTCACAGGGATCGAGGAAGCCTCGCTGCGCGCGCTGACCAAGGTCGAGCAGGTCCTCCCGGACCGGCTGCGGCATCAGGCCGCTGCGTTGCGGGCCGCGGTCGTGGCCATGCCGCCGCGCTACGACACCGGCGCCGACATCACCGCGGAGACACTCACCGCCATCTCGGCCGCCATCCGCGCCGCGGAGACCCTGCGGTTCGACTACCTGAGCCACCACCGTGACGCCACGCGCCGGGCCGTCGAGCCGCACCGGATCGCGCACTGGGGCCGGCGGTGGTACCTCGTCGGGTGGGACACCGACCGGGACGCCTGGCGGACCTTCCGCGTCGATCGCATGGCCCTGCGAACCCCGAACGGTCGGCGCTTCACGCACCGCCCCTCCCCCGACGGCGACGTCGCGGCGTACCTGCGCCGTACGATCTCCTTCGACCCGTGGCCGTACCGCTCGGTGTTCCGGGTGCACGTCCCCGCCGAGGAACTCACCGGACGCATCGAGGGAATCATCACCCCGCTCGACGAACACTCCTGCCGGCTGGAGATGGGTTCGGACTCCTACGCGCTGGTCGCCTTGGCGATCGGGATGCTGGACGTGGAGTTCGAGGTCGAGTCCCCGCAGGAGTTGCGCGAGCACTTGAACGCGCTCGCAGGCCGGTTCACCCGCGCCGCAGCCATCAAGCAAGGATCTTGACCCGTTACTGGTCTGGACCAATTTTTGGCAAAACGCCTTGACTGGTCTGTACCAATTTTGTTCACTCCGAAGTGACCCCGCTCACACCTTTCCCCCACGGAGGAGTGGCTCATGACCCTTACTCACAGACCGAGAAGTACTCGGCTGCTGGCACTGCTGGCCGTACTGGCCAGCATGCTCGGTCTGGCGCTCATCGCCCTGCCGGCCACGCCCGCCCACGCCTCGGCCGCGTGCGCCGCGCCGTGGAGTTCCACCGTCGCCTACACCGGCGGACAGAGCGCCTCGTACAACGGGGACAACTGGTCCGCGAAGTGGTGGACCCAGGGCGACATCCCCGGCAACAACGCCCAGGACGTCTGGGTGGATCAGGGTGCGTGCACCTCGGGCGGGGGCGGCGGCGGAGGCGGCGGGGGCAGCAGTTGCAGCTACCCGGCCTGGGTCGCCGGCCAGTACTACAACGTCGGCGCCATCGTGACCTACACGCCCAACGGCAACCTCTACATAGCCACCAACGCGAATCCCGGCTATGACCCGACCATCAGCACTTGGTACTGGTCGCCGTACACCTGCACCGGCGGCGGTGGCGGAGGGGGCGGCGGCGGAGGCGGCGGCTCGAACGGCTTCGTCGTCAGCCAGGCGCAGTTCAACCAGATCTTCCCGAACCGGAACTCCTTCTACACCTACGACGGCCTGGTCGCCGCCCTGAGCGCCTTCCCCGCCTTCGCCACCACCGGCAGCACCGCGACGCAGCAGCAGGAAGCCGCGGCGTTCCTGGCCAACGTCGACCACGAGACCGGCGGCCTGGTCTACATCAGGGAGATCGACCAGTCCGGCAACTACTGCGCCAGCGAGCCCTACGGCTGCCCGGCCGGCAGCAACCAGTACTACGGCCGCGGCCCGCTGCAGATCAGCTGGAACTTCAACTACTACGCAGCCGGAAACGCTATCGGCGTCGACCTCCTGGACAACCCCGACCTGGTGGCCACCGACTCGGCCACCTCATGGAAGTCGGCCCTCTGGTACTGGATGACCCAGAACGGACCCGGCACCATGACCGCGCACAACGCGATGGTCAACGGCTCCGGCTTCGGCCAGACCATCTGGGCCATCAACGGCAGCATCGAGTGCAACGGCGGCAACACCGCCGAGATGCAGGACCGCGTCAACGACTACGAGAGCATCACCGGAGTCCTCGGCGTCTCACCCGGCGGGAACCTCACCTGCTGATCGAGCAGGCAGCGGTGGAGCCGGCGTCCACGCCGGCTCCACCGTCGGCACGTACGCAGCAGCCCAGCCCCGTACGGAACCGGAACAAAGCCGAACCGTCGCGGGTGCCCACGGAAACCGCCGACCGCCGACGCATCACGCCTGGCTCCACCGAACTGCGCCACCAGCGGACCCCGTAAACCATGCGCGAAGCCGTAAAAAGCTTCTAAAACCAACCACCCGACCGCACCAGCGCACCCGCCCACGCCAGAACCGCGCGCCACAGCCACCAGCGATCGAAGCACCGGCAAGGCCAGCCAAGCGCGAACCTCTCCTTGAGTAAGGCCGCTGACTATCCTCGTGCTGGAAACGAAGATCGGCTGGAAGGCGGAACGATGAGTGCTCTGACCGTGGTCACCGGAGCGACCGGCAACGTCGGCGGATCCCTGGTGGCGGCCCTGGTCGCGGCGGGCATGCCGGTGCGTGCGGTGGTGCGGGGCGAGGCGGACGCGGCGCGGTTCGGGGATGGCGTGCAGGCCGTGATCGGCGACCTGAACGAGCCTGCGTCGCTGGCCGCCGCGCTGGACGGTGCGCAGGCGCTGTTCCTGCTGCCCGGCTACGCGGACATGCCGGGCCTGTACGCGGCGGCGCGCGAAGCGGGTGTCGGGCACGTCGTGCAGTTGTCGGGGGTGTCGGCCGGGAGCGGCGACATGTCCAACGCCGTCACGGAGTACATGGTGCGCAGTGAGCAGGCCGCGGCGGAGTCGAAGCTGCCGTACACCGTGGTCCGGCCGTCGGCGTTCATGACCAACGCGCTGCGGTGGGCCGGGCAGGTGCGCGACGGCGACACCGTCACCCTGCCCTTCCCGACCGTGGCCACCGCCTGCCTGCATCCGGCGGACCTGGGCGCCGTCATCGCGGCGGTGATCGCCGAGCCGGACAGGTACGCCGGTGCGACGCTGCTGCCGACCGGTCCGGAGGCGCTGCTCCCCCGCGACCAGGTGGCGATCGTGGCCGGCGTCCTGGATCGGCCGCTGCGCTTCGAAGGGCTCACCGACGAGCAGGCCCGCGAGTCCATGGTCGCGGACGGTACGCCGCAGCGGTACATCGACGCGTTCCTCGACTTCTATGCCAACGGGAGTTTGGACGAATCTCCGGTGCGCACCACCGTCGCCGACGTGACCGGCAGTGCGCCCCGGACGTTCGCCGCGTGGGCGGCGGACCATGCCGCCGCTTTCACGCGGAGCTGACACTCACGTCGATCAGGGCAGGTCGATCAGGGCGGGTTGGCCAAGGCAAGTTGGTCAGGGCATTGTCAGCCCCGCGCCAGGATCCCACCCCTCCGGCCGACCGGCAGGCAGCGCCCCGAGCGCGTCCAACCGCAGCAAGTGGTGCTGCAGGCGGTCGGCGAAGTCGGCCGGATCGCGGCGCTCGTCGCTCCACGCCCCCTCGGCCAGGGCGCACAGGCGCGGGTAAAGCAGATGCCTGACGACCTCGGTCGTCGGTGCGGACTCGGTCCACAGCTGGGCCTGGGTCCCCAGGACGCCGGGTCCGCCGGAGGCGTCGTCCAGGGCGGCGGCGCCGACGGCGGTCAGGCCGGTCGGCAGCGGGTCGAAGGAGTAGGTGTCGGCGAGGGTCAGGACCCGGTCGTCCGCCGACGGCGGTTCGTCCGGGTGGCCGGTCTGACGGTAGTCCAGGTAGGTGTGCTCGTGCGGGGCCACGATCACCTGGTGGCCGCGCGCGATGGCCTCCGCGGCGTGTTCCGGTTTCAGCCAGGCGGTGGCGACCACGCCGGGGTCGAGGTTGCCGACGCCCACCGCGTCGTTCCAGCACACGGCGCGGCGGCCGTGCTCGGACAGGAAGTCGTGCATCCGGCTCAGGAACCAGCCCAGGAGTTCGGCGACGTCGGGCAGGCCGGCCTGCGCGGCCCGGCGGCGGGCGGCGTCGCTGTTCGCCCACTGGACGGTCCGGCACTCGTCGCCGCCGATGTGGATGGCGCGGGAGGGGAAGATGGCCATGACGTCCGACAGCACGTGCCGGCAGAAGTCGAGGGCCTGGTCGTGCACCGCGAGGATGTCCTCGCTGATGCCCCACGAGGTCCACACCGGGAGCCGGACGTCGGGGTGGTTGCCCAGCTCCGGGTACGCGGCGATGGCCGCGCGGGTGTGGCTGGGCATGCCGATCTCGGGGACGACGGTCACGCCGCGGGCCGCCGCGTACTCGACGAGCCCGGCGAGTTCCCGCCGCGTGTAGTAGCCGGAGTGCGGGACGCCGTCGAACACGGTCGACCCGGCGCGGCCGACCATCGACTCGGTGCGGGTCGCGCCGATCTCGGTGAGCCGCGACAGGCCGTCGATCTCGACGCGCCAGCCCTGGTCGTCGGTGAGGTGCAGATGCACGATGTTGAGCTTGTGCAGGGCGGCCTCGTCGACGAGGCGGTGCAGGAACTCGATCGGCATGAAGTGCCGCGCCACGTCCAGCATCACGCCGCGCCAGGCCAGGCGGGGCGCGTCGCGGACGTGACAGGCCGGCCAGCGCCAGTCGGCGGCCGAGGCGGCGGCGGGATCGGCGGACAGCGCCTGAGCCGGGAGCAGCTGCCGCAGGGTCTGCACGCCGTTGAAGAGCCCTGCTTCGCTCGGTGCCGCGAGCCTCACCTGGTCCGGGGTGATCAGCAGGTCGTAGCCGTGGGGATGGTCGTGGGCGCCGTCGGCGAGACAGAGGAAGATACCGGTGCCTTCGCCCGCGGCCGGGCCGGCGCCGGTGCGCGGGCGGTCGGTGCCGAGGTAGGCCGCGAGCAGGTCGGCGGGGCGCTCGGCACCGGAACCGGCGTGCAGGTCCAGCACCGGTCCCAGGACGAACTCGCCGGAGTGCGCGGTGTACTCGGCGGGGCGGGGGATTATCACGAAAGGCCTTTCGGTTCGGCCAGGGTTTCAGCCCTTGACGGCGCCGGCGGTCATGCCGGCGGTGAGCCGGGTCTGCGCGATCAGGAAGAAGACGACGGCGGGCAGTGCGAACAGCGTCGAGCCGGCGATCAGGCCCGCGTAGTCGGTGCCGGTGTTGGTGGAGAACGTGGCCAGCCACACCGGCAGCGTGTAGTGGGCGTCGTCCTTCATCATCACGTAGGCGTAGATGTAGTCGTTCCAGGCCGTGATGAACGCGAAGATCGAGGTGGCGATGATGCCGGGGGCCAGCAGCGGGAGCATGACGTGCCGGATGACCTGCGCGGGGCTCGCGCCATCGAGTCGGGCGGCCTCCTCCAGCTCGACCGGGATGCCCTGGGCGAAGCCGCGCAGGATCCAGATCGTGAGGGGGACGACGAAGGCGGTGTAGGTGAGCCCCAGGGAGAGCAGGTTGTCGAGCAGGTGCAGGTTCTTCATGGTGAGGAACATCGGGATCACCAGCGCCGGGGCCGGGATCATCTGGATGCCGAAGATCGTGACCAGGATGGCGCGCCGCCCCACGAACTTGAAGCGGGCCAGGGCCAGCGCCGCCAGGAACCCCACGACGGTCGCCACGACCACCACCGACAGCGTCACGACGAGACTGTTGACG
Organism: Catenulispora sp. MAP12-49; assembly: GCF_041262705.1. NCBI lineage: Bacteria > Bacillati > Actinomycetota > Actinomycetes > Catenulisporales > Catenulisporaceae > Catenulispora > Catenulispora sp. MAP12-49. Next base: position 93,616 of record NZ_JBGCCP010000012.1, read on the forward strand.
ACGTAGTGGCCGAAGTTCGGCTTGCCGACGGCGTCGGCGAAGTTCGCCAGCGTCAACGGGAACGGCAGGAACTTCGGGGTGGCGGTGAGGATGTCGTGCTGCGGCTTGAAGGCGGTGTTCACCATCCAGTACAGCGGGAACGCCCAGACCAGGACGAAGACCGACGCACCGATGTTCAGCAGGACCCGGTTGCGGCCCTTGGCTCTCATGATTCCTCCCCGGACACGACCAGACGCCGGACCCACCAGCCGACCAGTACGGCCAGCAGGACCACCGAGAACACCGCGATGGCCGCGCCCTGTCCGTAGGACTGGGAGGCGAAGGCCTTGGTGAAGGACCAGATCGCGATCGTGGTGGTGGCGCCGTCGGGGCCGCCCTTGGTGAGGATCCAGATCTGGTTGAAGACGTTGAAGTCCCAGATCACCGACAGGACGGTGACCAGCATGAGCACCGGGCGCAGGAAGGGCAGCGTGACGGTGCGCAGCTGCCGCAGGTACCCGGCGCCGTCGATCGCGGCGGCCTCGTAGTAGTCGCCGGGGATCTGGCTCAGCCCGGCGTACAGGGTCAGCGCGACGAAGGGCACTGATATCCAGACCACGAGCAGCCACACCACGACGAAGCCGGAGGTGGTCCCGGCGAGGAAGTCGTGCTGCCGCAGGTCGCCGAACACGTGCAGCTGGGTGAGCAGCCAGTTGATGACGCCGTAGGTGGGTTGGAAGAGCCACTGCCAGACCAGCGTCGAGGCGACGGTCGGCATGGCCCAGGCGCCCAACAGCGCGAGCATCATCGCCACGCGCAGCCGCCGGCCCACGGCGACCATCATCAGCGCCGCCCCGAAGCCGATGACGACGGTCCCGGCGACGAGCGTCGCGGCGAACACGACGGTGCGCACCAGGACCGGGAACAGCTGCGAGTCGTGCAGGATCGCGGTGTAGTTCGCGCCGCCGACGGAGGTGGCGCGCCCGGTGATCAGAGTCCGGAGACCGAAACCCTGGGTGGAGATGACGCCGAGGCGCACGAGCGGGTAGCCGACGACGGCGGCCAGCAGGACGATCGCGGGCAGCAGCAGGACGTAGGGCTGGATCTGGCGGCGCCGGCGCGGCCCGGCCGCCCCCGGTGCGTCGGGGGCGGCGGGCTGGTGCGGCGGCGTGCCCTGGCGCCGGGGCGCCTGGGTGGGCAGCGCGTTCACGGGTGGGTGCCTCCCGGGAACGCGGAGGTCGGGGCGGCGGCCGTTACCATCAGGACCCTCATTGCGCCGGGGCGTTCAGCGCCTGGTCCAGGTGCGCGTCCAGGGTCTTGGCCGCGTCGGCCGGGGACTTGCGGCCGGTGGCGATGTCGGCGAAGAAGTCGTTGATGGACTTGTCCGACTCGATCGTCGCCCAGCCGGCCACGGCGGGGGTCGCCACCGAGGTCTTGGCCGCGGTGAAGAAGGCCTTGGAGACGTCCGGCAGGGAGCTCATCGACTGGTCGATGACCTCGGAGGAGGCCGGGATCCAGTGGTCGATGCCGACGATCGCCGAGGTCTGGACCCCGGGGCCGGTGGCGGCCTTCAGGTAGGCCAGGGCCAGGGCCTGGTTCTTGCTCTTGGCCGCGACCACCAGGTCCGAGCCGCCGAGGAAGACCGGCTGGGTCTTGCCGTCGGTGGCGCTGGGGAAGGGGAAGGTGCCGATCTGGTCCTGGAGCGAGGGGTCCACCTTCAGGATCTTGTTGACGTTCGAGTTCAGGATGGTCGCGGTCTTGCCCTGGGCGAACAGGGTGTTGAAGTCCGGGGCCGTGGTGTCGACGTCCTGGGAGGCGGTCGAGGAGTACTTGTCGATGAAGCTCTTCCAGTTCTGGAGCCCCTGCTGGGCCTGGGGCGATTCCAGCTGGCCGGTCCACTTGCCGCCGGACTGCGCGGCGAGCTGGCCGCCGGCGTCCCACACGAACTGCAGCGCGCCGTACCAGTAGCGGCCCGGGAAGTAGAAGGCTGAGAAGTCCGGAGCGGTGTTCTTGGCCTTGATGGCGTCCAGGTCCGCGGTCAGCTGGGAGTAGGTCGTCGGGACGGCGGTGATGCCGGCGTCGGCCCAGATCTTCTTGTTGTAGATGACCGCGCGGTTGCCGGCGAACAGGGGCGCGCCGTAGCTGTGGCCGTCGATGGTGGCCGGGCCCGCGAGCCCGGGCAGCCAGTGCTGGCCGGCCTGCAGCTGCGCCAGGACGGGGTTGAGGTCCGTCAGACCGGAGCTGGCGGCGAACAGCGGGACGTCGGTGTTGCCGATCTCGATGACGTCCGGCGGGTTGTCCTGGGCCAGCGCGGTGGCGATCTTGGTGTTGATGCCGTCCCACTGCTGGATCTCGACCTTCACCTGGGCGCCGGTCGAGGCGGTGAACTTGTCGTTGATCGCCTTGGTGGCGGCGTCGGACAAGTCGCCGTCCATGTACCAGACGGTCAGGGTCTTGCCGGCGCCGGAGCCCGCCCCGGCGATCGCGGCCTGCTGCGCGGCCGAGCCGGCGGACCCGGAGGATCCGGAGCCGGCGCTGGAGCAGGCCGCGACGCCGAGCACGAGGACACTTCCCACGGCCAGCGCGGCCGATGTGCGTATGCGCATGGTGATCCTTAGCTTCGAGCTCTGCCGGATGACGGCAGATGAAGACGGATGGAGAGGAGCAGGAGAGGAGCTGGACGAGCTCGACGAGCGAGGTGCGACGGATGCTTGCACTTTCCCATTGGTAATGTCAATGGTCACCCCGCACGGCCTGCCGACTTCGGGCAGAAGCGGACCGAAGATGTTGTGTGACCTCAAGAAATGGCCAAATCGGACGTCCCGCGACGAGGTCTTGACAGACCAGTGGCGTGGTCGCATCCTGAACGCCAGCACCGCCAAGAAGTTACCTATGGTCCTCTCGGTGGTCACCTCACCGCACCGTCACGGCAGCACCAACCCCACCAAGGAGTTCCCTGACATGCGCCACCGTCCCGCCCCGCGCCGCTCGCTCGCGGCCTTCACCGCCGCCGGCGTGGCCGGCGCCTTCGGCCTCACCGCGGCCGTGCTGACCACCACCGCGCACGCCGCCGGCGCCCCCGCCTCGCTGGCCTACCACGTCGGCTCGACCGGCTCGGACATGGTCGAGCCCTGGTTCACCGTCACCAACACCAGCGGCGCGACGCTGAACCTGTCGACGGTGAAGATCCGCTACTACTTCACGGTCGACTCCTCGCCCTCGTACCAGTTCACGTGCGAGTGGGCGCAGATCGGCTGCGGGAACATCACCGGCGCCATCGGCACCCTGCCCTCGCCGACCGCGACCGCGGACCACTACCTGGAGGTCGGGTTCTCCGGCGGCACGCTGGCCCCCGGCGCCTCGACCGGCGACCTGCAGCTGCGCATGAACGCCGCCGGCTGGGCCCCGGTGAACCAGGCCGACGACTACTCGTTCAACGCCTCGCAGACCTCCTACGGCCCGTCGAGCACGATCACGCTGGCGGTCAACGGGGCGATCGTCTCGGGCACCGCGCCCGGCGGGAACCCGCCGCCCACCAGCCCGTCCAGCTCGCCGAGCACGAGTCCGTCGAGCTCGCCGTCCGGCGGTGGCGGCGGGACGCCGTCCGGGACGCTGTTCGACGACTTCTCCTACTCCGGGCCGACCGACCCGAACCTGGGCGCGCACGGCTGGGCGATCCGCACCGGCTCCGGCGGCCCGGGCGTGCAGAACACGTGGTCGGCGGACACGTTCAGCTTCCCGAGCGACTCCACCGCCCAGGGCGGGCACGCCATGGACCTGACGGCCTCGACCGACGGCACCACCGGCGGCACCAAGCAGGCCGAGATCGACACCACGCAGCAGAAGTTCTTCGAGGGCACCTACGCCGCCCGCGTCTACTTCAACGACGCCCCGACCACCGGCCCCAACGGCGACCACGTGAACGAGACCTTCTACACGATCACCCCCGACAACTCGCTCTACAGCGAGGACGACTTCGAGTACCTCCCCAACGGCGGCTGGGGCGGCCCGGCGAACTCGATGTACACGACCAGCTGGTACAGCGCCGACGCGATGGACCGCGTCACCAACGACACCACCGGCAGCCTCCAGGGCTGGCACACCCTGGTCGCCACGGTCTACGGCGGCACGGTGACCTACTACATCGACGGCAAGCAGGTGTTCAGCAGCACCGGCAAGTACTACCCCCGCGAGGCGATGACCATCGACTTCAACGAGTGGTTCATCGACCTGCCGATCACCGGCGCCCGCACCTGGGACGAGAAGGTCAACTGGGTGTACTACGCCAAGGGCGTCGCGCAGTCGCCGACCGACGTGCAGAACGCGGTCAACGCCTACTACAAGGGTGGCACGCACTTCACCGACACCGTGCCGAGCAGCTGATCGCCGAGTCCGGCGGACGCCCCCGCGTTCCGGCCACGGGTCCCGACCCGCGGCCGGAACGCTCTCGAGCGGCGGCGCGGCCCGACCTGAGCCCGGGCCGCGCCGCCCCAACCATCCGACCACCCAGCCCGCCCCACCCCCCGCCGCCCCGTCCATCCGGGGCGCCCGACCGGCCAGACCTGGCAGAATCATCCGATGTGACTGGCCAGACCCGCCCGGCCCGCAAAGTGGCCACCGCCAAGCGCGACCGTGTGCGCGATCACCTGCTGCAGCTGATCGACACCGCCGCGCCGGGGACCAGCCTGGACTCCGAGCGCGACCTCGCCGAGTCGCTGGGGGTTTCGCGGCCGACCGTACGGGCCGCGTTGCAGGATCTGGCGCGGTCCGGATACCTGGTGCGCCACCAGGGGCGGGGGACGTTCACCAGTCCGCGCAAGATCGATCAGGCTCTGACCGGCGACAGCCCCGATGGGGCGGCGGCTTTGGCCGCGCCGTCCGCGGAGGGGACCTGGACCAGCCACGTCGTCGCCTTCCGGACCTCCCCTGCCGGGCCGTCCCGGGCGACGCGCTTCGACATCGCCGCCGACGCGCTGATTCTGCGGATCGTGCGGGTGCGGCTGGTGGAGGGGGAGCCGATCGCGATCGAGCGGCTCGATGTGCCCGCGGCACTCGTGCCGAATCTGAAGCCGGCCGATGTCGAGTCCGGCAACTTCTACCATCTGCTGCGCGACCGGCACGGGATCACGGTCTCCGACGCCGTGCAGACCATGGAGCCCACGGTCGCCAATCCCGAGCAGGCCGAGCTGCTCGACATCGAGGTCTACGCGCCGCTGCTCCAGGTCGAGCGCACCACCAAGGACACCACGGGCCGGGTCGTGGAGTTCGCGCACTCGGTGTACCGCGGCGACCGGTACCGCATCACGACGCGGCTGCACCTGGACGCGACCTCCGGCTGACGGGCACGCAGTAAGGCCGCCCACCGGTATGTGTGGGCGGCCGAGGTTTGCGTTCCCCGCTGCTATTGCGTCTGGTGGGCCCGGTGGTTGCGGACGACCTCGTCGATGATGAAGTTCAGGAACTTCTCCGCGAACTCCGGATCCAGCCGTGCCTCCTCGGCCAGGGAGCGCAGCCTCTTGATCTGGACGGCCTCCCGATCGGAGTCGACCGCCGGCATCCCGTGCTTCGCCTTGAGCCGCCCGACCTGCTGGGTGCACTTGAAGCGCTCCGCGAGCAGGTGCACGACCGCCGAGTCGAGGTTGTCGATGCTGGCGCGGAGCTCCAGGAGGCGGCTGCGCGCGTCCTGCGATGCCTCTTCGTCTTGCAATGTGGACAAATCGCTCGTCATGCCGATCAGGGTACCCGAGGACAGGGCACTGATCGCTTGAGCATCATCTCGTATCGCAAGACGAGACGGACAAAGGCATAGTAGAACCCTGAATAAGCCTGTATCGAGCACTCACGAGGTGACCCCCATGGCCCGTCCCTACCGCTTCGGCGTCAACATGATCACCCCGTCGGACGCCGGCGCGTGGCGGGAGAAGTGCCGCAGGGCCGAGGCGATCGGCTTCGACGTCATCACCGTGGCCGACCACCTCGGGATGCCCGCGCCGTTCCCCGCGCTCGTGGCCGCGGCCGAGGCGACGGAGCGGCTGCGGCTGGGCACGTTCACGCTCAACGCGGGCTTCTTCAATCCCACCCTGCTCGCCCGCGAGGTGGCCACCACCGACCAGCTCACCGGCGGCCGCCTCGAACTAGGGCTCGGCACCGGCTATGTGCGGGCCGAGCACGACACGGCGGGCCTGCCCTTCGGGACGCCGGGCCGGCGCGTGGCACACCTGCGCCGCACCGTCGAGGAGCTCGAACGGCTTGCCCAGGCTGAGGATTTCACACCGAACCCGATCCAGAAGCCCCGGCCGCCGCTCCTGATCGGCGGCAACGGCGACCGCGTCCTGGAACTGGCCGCCCGCCACGCGGACATCGTCGCGTTCACCGGCGCGGGCTTCGACCCCGCCGACCTGACCGGCACGCCGCGCGCGATCAGCGCGGAGCAGCTGGACGAACGCGTCGCCGCGTACCGCACGTTCGCCGCCGACCGCGCCGAGCCCGCCGAACTCAATCTCCTGATCCAGATGGTCACGCCCGCGCCCGACCGCCGCGCCGCCATCCGGCCGCACCTGGACCAAATTCCGCACCTCACCGAGGACCAGGTGCTCGATCTGCCGATCCTGCTCATCGGCACCACCGAGCAGATGGCCGAGCAGATCCGCGCGCAGCGGGAGCGCTACGGCTTCACGTACCTGACCGTGCTCGAACCGTGGATGGAGGCGTTCGCGCCGGTCATGGAGGCTTTGCGCGGGGAGTAGGCGCCTCTGTACCTACTAGTATGTACACTGGTCCCATGACGACGAGGGAACGGCTCATCGAGAGCACCCGCACCCTGCTGTGGGAGCGCGGCTACGTCGGGACCAGCCCGAAGGACATCCAGCACCTGGCCGAGGCCGGCCAGGGCAGCATGTACCACCACTTCTCCGGCAAGGAGGAGCTGGCGCGCATCGCGATCGACCGGACCGCCGAGGACATGCGCGCCAAAGTGGACGCGCTCCTCTCCGGGCCGGGCACCGCGCTGGAGCGCATCGCGGCCTACCTGCGCAGGGAGCGCGACGTCCTGAAGGGCTGCCCGATCGGCCGGCTGACCCAGGACCCTGACGTGATGGACGCGCCGCTGCTGGTGGCGCCGGTCGCCGAGACGCTCACCTGGCTGCGCGAGCGTCTGGCGGCCCTGGTGGCCGAGGGCGTCGCCGACGGCGAGCTGAACCCGGCCCTGGATCCGGCGGCCACGGCGGCCGCGATCGTCGCCACGCTCCAGGGCGGATACGTCCTGGCCCGCGCCGACGACGACCCCGGAGCCTTCCAGCAGGCGATAGAAGGCGTTCTGGCGCTGCTCGGCGCCCCGGCCGCCCGCTGACCACCGAACCAACCCAGGCTCGAAGGAAGAGTGATCATGCAGATCTCCCGCGCTCCCCGCACCGGCGTACCCGCTTTGTCCGAGTGGATCACCGGCGACGCCGTCATCGAAGAACTCGCGGCCCCGACAGGGCCGTCGCGCACGCAGGTCGACAGTGTGCGCTTCACCCCCGGCGCCCGCACCCGCTGGCACAACCACCCGCTCGGGCAGGTACTCGTCGTCACAAACGGCACGGCTTTGGTCCAGCGGCGAGGCGGCGAGGTCGAGACCGTCCCCGCCGGCGACACCGTGCGGATCGAGGCCGGCGAATGGCACTGGCACGGCGCGACCCCCGACGCGGCGATGACCCATCTGGCCATCGAAGAGCTGCCCGAGGACGGCCGGACCGCCGAGTTCGCCGAAGCGGTCACCGACGAGGAATACGCCGCGTGGCGCACGGATTCGGCCCAGGCAGCCCAGGCAGCCCAGGCAGCCGACGCGGAAACCGAGCCGGCGCCGCCCATGAGCCGCGTCATCGTCATGGACCAGAAGCTGCCCGACCCCCTGCTCACCCACCGCCTCGAGATCCGGCGGATCACCGTCGCCCCCGGATACGCCGCCGGGCTGCACGTCCACAACGGACCGGTCTTCGGCAACATTGTGTCCGGCGCGGCCGTGTACCAGATCGAGGGCGAGCAGGCCGTGCTGCTCCGGCCCGGCGACGTGTTCTACGAGCCGGAGGGCGTCCGGATCGCGCGTTTCGACGCGCAGGAGGACGGCGTCACCTTCTTCGGCTACTTCCCGCTCGCCGACGGGATCGACGCCGAGCTGGTGATCCCGGAAGACTGAACGCGCGCCGGCCGGGCGCCACCCGGGCGCCCCCTGGCATCCGCCGACCCCCCTCTTCTTCGCTTAGGCATACCTAAGTAAGGTGTGCCTAGTCTCGTCGTCCCCAGGGAGGTTCTCGGTGCTCACGCATGCCGTACGGTCCGGTCGGAAGTCAGCGGTGGTCGCGGTCGGAGCGGCCCTGACCAGTGTGGTGCTGGCGGCGTGCGGCAGCGGGTCCTCGAAGCCGGTGGCGGCCGGCCGGTCAGCGGGCGGGTCGCTGGCCGGCCAGTCGATCACCCTCTACAGCGGTCAGCACGAGCAGACCGTGCAGGCGCTGGTGAAGGCCTTCGAGGCCAAGACCGGCGTGAAGGTGAACGTGCGCTCCGGGGACGAGGCCGAGCTCGCGAACCAGATCCTCACCGAGGGCAAGGCCTCCCCCGCCGACGCGTTCTTCGCCGAGAACCCTCCGGCGCTGACCACGCTGGAGGAGAAGGGCCTGCTGGCCAAGGTGGACGCGAGCACGCTGAGCGCGGTGCCGGCCGCGGACAGCTCGGCCGGCGGCGACTGGCTCGGGGTGTCGGCCCGCAGCGCCGTGTTCGCGTACAACACCTCGGCGGTGCAGACCTCGCAGCTGCCGACGTCGGTGCAGGACCTGGCGGGCGCGGCGTGGAAGGGGAAGCTCGGGATCGCGCCGAGCGAGACCGACTTCACCCCGATCGTCACGCGCATGATCAAGGCGGTCGGCGCCGACGCGACCAAGACCTGGCTGCAGGGGCTCAAGGCCAACGGCAAGGTCTACGACTCGAACGAGGACCTGATCTCCGCCATCAACAAGGGCGAGGTCGCCGGGGGCGTCGTCGACCACTACTACTGGTACCGCATGCGCGACGAGGTCGGCGCGGGCGCCGTGCACAGCGCGCTGGCCTCCTTCGCCGCCGGGGACCCGGGGTCGATGGTGGACGTCTCCGGCATCGGGATCCTGTCCTCCAGCAAGCACCAGGCGGCGGCCCAGGCGCTGCTCGCCTACTTGGTTTCCCAGCCGGGTCAGCAGATCATCGCCACCTCGCAGAGCTATGAGTACCCGCTGCTGCCCGGCGTGACCGCCGCGAAGCTGGACAAGCCGCTGTCGGCCGCCGGACCGCTGGTGCCGGCCACTGATCTGGGCGACGGCAAGCAGGCACTGGATCTGCTGCAGAGCGTCGGCCTGCTTTCGTGAGCCAGCCCGCTGCTCCCGCCCGCGCCGCCCTGCCGCGTTCGGTCCTGAGGGCGATGAACCCGGCGGCGTTGCGCCGCCGGGCTTCCGGCGCCCCGTTGGTGCTGTCGCTGATGGCCGCGGCGGTCGCGGTCGTCGTGTGCTGCCCGCTGGTGTTCGTGGTGATGCAGGCCGGCCAGTCCGGCTGGGACTCCGTCCGCCGGCTGCTCGGCCGCCCGCTGGTCACCACGCTGTTGTGGCACACGCTGGAGCTCACCGTCACCGTCACGGCGGCGACGCTGCTCATCGGCTTCTGCGCCGCCTTCCTGACGCAGCGCACTGACATCCCGGGGCGCCGGGTGTTCACGGTGCTGCTGGCGATGCCTTTGGCGGTCCCGGAGTTCGTGCACGGGTACTGCTGGGTCTCGTTGTTCCCGTCGGTCCAGGGCTTCTGGGGCGCGGTGCTGGTGATGACCACCTCGCTGTACCCGCTGGTGTTCCTGCCGGTGGCCGCGACCCTGCGGCGCAGCGACGCCGCCACCGAGGAGGTGGCGCGCAGCCTGGGCCACAGCCGATGGCGCGTCCTGTGGCGGGTGACGCTGCCGCAGACCCGGCCGGCGCTGGCCGGCGGCGCGCTGCTGGTGTCGCTGTACCTGCTCGGCGAGTACGGGGCGTTCGCGATGGTGCGCTACACCACCTTCGCCACCGCGATCTACACGCAGTTCGAGACGAGCTTCGACACCGTCTCGGCGTCCGTGCTGGCGCTGGTGCTGATCGTGCTGGCCGTACTGGTGACCGGGGCCGAGGCCGGAGCCGGACGCCGGCGGGGCCGGGGGGTCAGGGTGGTCCGGGAAGGCGCGGCGGCGCGGCCCGCCGATCCGCTGGCGCTGGGCCGGGGCCGGATTCCGGCCCTCCTGGGACTGGCCGCGGTGGTCGGCACCACGCTCGGCGTCCCGGTATACGCACTCGGATACTGGCTGGCCAAGGGCAACTCCAGCACGCTTCCCTCGGCCTCGATCTGGACGGCGACCGCCACCACCGCCGGGTACGCGCTGGTCACCGCCGCGGTGGCGACGGCGGCCGCGGTCCCGGTCGCGCTGCTGGCCTGGCGCCACCCGGGGCACGCGTCCGAGGGGATCGTGCGCCTGGCCTACCTGACGCGGGCCCTGCCGGGCATCGCGGTCGCGCTGGCCGTGGTGTTCTTCGCGATCCGCTACGCCCAGCCCTGGTATCAGCAGCCTCCGATGCTCGTCGCCGGCTACGTGGTGTTGTTCTTCCCCCTCGCCCTGACGGCCGTGCGCGCCTCGCTGGCCCACGTCCCGCACGGGGTCGAGGACGTGGCACGCTCGCTCGGCCGGCGCCGCCTGGCCGTGCTGGGCCGGGTCACGCTGCCGCTGATCGCGCCGGGGCTGGCCGCCTCGTTCGCGATGGTGGCGCTGACCGCCAGCACCGAGCTGACCGCGACGCTGCTGTTGCATCCCACCGGGACCGAGACCCTGGCGACCCGGTTCTGGTCGTACACCACCGGACTGGCCTACGGCGCCGCCGCTCCCTACGCGGCGATGATGACCGTCCTGTCGGTCCCGGCCGTGGTCCTGCTGACCCGCCGCACGCTCGGACCCGCCCGCAGCTTGAAGGAAGAAGCCTGACATGAGCGGACTCACGATCACCGGACTGCGGGCCGGCCACGGCGCCTCCGCGGTCCTGGACGGCCTGGATCTGACGATCGAGGACGGGACGCTGGCCTGCATCCTCGGCCCCTCCGGATGCGGCAAGAGCACACTGCTGCGGGTCATCGCCGGATTCCACCGGTCGAGCGCGGGAACGGTCGCGGTCGGCGGACGCGTGCTGAACGACGAGCGCACGCAGGTCGCGGCCGAACGCCGGCGGATCGGCTACGTCCCGCAGGACGGCGCGCTGTTCCCGCACCTCTCGGCCGCCGCGAACATCGGCTTCGGCCTGCCGCGTGCCGGACGCGGTGAGCGCGTGGAGGAGCTGCTGGACCTGGTCGGGCTGTCAGGGCTCGGCGACCGGCATCCGCATCAGCTCTCCGGCGGCCAACAGCAGCGCGTCGCATTGGCGCGGGCACTCGCCCCGCGCCCGGAACTGCTGTTGTTGGACGAGCCGTTCGCCGCGTTGGACGCCGCACTGCGCACCGAGGTACGGGCCCAGGTCGCGGCGGCACTGAGGGCGGCGAACGCCACCGCGATCCTCGTGACGCACGACGTCGACGAGGCGTTGTCGTTCGCCGACCTCATCGCGGTGCTGCGCGGCAGGCGGATCGTGCAGGCCGACAGCGGCCACGCGCTGTACCACCGGCCTGCCGATGCCGACATAGCGCGGACGCTCGGCGAGGCCAACCTGCTCCCCGCGGTCGTGCGCGGCGGTCTGGCCGAGACGGCGCTGGGTACCGTGGCGCTGCCCGACGGGGCCGAGGTCCCCGACGGATTGGCGACCGTCATGCTGCGCCCCGGCCAGGTGCGGATCGCGGCCCCCGGGCCGGACACAGACACTGGCGCCGACACCAACACCAGCACCGGCACCGGCACCGACACCGGCACCGACGCCTTCCCGGCGCGGATCCTCGATTCCCGGTTCCGGGGCACCGACTGGCGGATCGAGCTCACCCTCGAGGACAGCCACATCGCCGGGCCGCCGCTGATCGCCTACGTCACGCAGGAACCGCCGGCGGCCGGGCAGCAGGTCCACCTCGGCGTCGACGGCTGCGCCTTTCCGCTCGGCACCCCGGCCGATCCCGGGCACGCCGCCGGCGCGGACGAGCAGCCTTCGAAGGCGGCCGCCGGCACCGTCGTGTCCTGATATGCCCGAGCTGCTGGATCAGGCGGGACGCGGCGCGCTCTACTGCTGTGTTCCGCACCGCGCCGACGCCGACCAATCGCCGGTCGATGCCCAGGAGCGGCAAGGCCGCGCGCTGGCCGCGAAGCTCCGGATCAGCGTGCGCCCCGAGTCGGTGTTCGCCGACCGGCAGCGGTCGGTGTGGCAGCCGGAGGCCGGCCGACCCGGCTGGACTCGGCTCTTGCAGGCGGTCCGCGCCGGCCGGGTGGACACGGTTCTGGTGTTCCGGCCCTCGATGCTGATCCGTCACCGCCCGGCCGACGCGATGGAGCTGCTGGCCCTGGCCGAGGAGAATCTGGTGGTGCTCCACGGTTTCGGCGACGGTGTGGACCTCCGGGACACGAGAGCGCGCAAGGCCGCCCTGGCTCAAGCCCGGCAGCTGAGCCGCACCTCCGCTGCTTTGTCGGATTCGGTTCGGGCGGCTCATCGCCTGGCCGCGGAGTCCGGGCATCCGCACGGCGGCGGACGCCTCGCGTACGGCTACGAGGTCGGTATGCGGGCCCTGATTCCGAGCGAAGCCCGGGTGGTGCATGAGATCTACTCCCGGTATCTGGACGGCGAGAGTCTGCGCGCCATCGCGTGGGATCTGAACGCGCGCGCCGTCCCGACGTCCACCGGCAGCACGTGGACCACCACCGGCATCGACCGGATCCTGGCGGCCCCTCGGTACGCCGGCCTGCGGGTCTTCCGCGGCAGTGTGAACCGCGAGGAGGGCGGGCTTCGCCCGGGGACGTGGGCACCGTGCGTCGGTGTCGAGGTCTGGCGGACGGTGCAGGAGGAGCGTGCGGCGCGGGCCGCGGCGTATGCCGGGCACCGGAAACGTGCGCGTTATCTGCTGACCGGCCTGGTCGTGTGCGGGCAGTGCCGCGTCCACATGGTCGGCTCGATCGTCGGCGACTACCGCATGTACGCCTGCGCTTCCTTGAACAGCCCGCTGCCCAGGAAGTGCAACCAGCACATAGCCGCCGGTTCTTTGGAACGTTTCGTCAGCGAGGCGGCCGTGGCGCTGCTGACCGCTCGGGACGGCTCGATCAACCACGACGGCCCGGTGAGCGTGCGCCGCGGACTGGCGGAGCCGGCACCCGGCCGGCCCGACGGACTCCGCCACGAATTCCGGCACGAACACGGCCAGGTGGATCTGCGCGATCTCGGCGCGCTGGACGGTGTGGCCACCGGGGCGGAAGCGGCGGGCGATTGGGAGCGGCTGCCCGACACCCGCAAGGCCGCGGTGCTGCGGGCGTTGTTCGCCGCGATCGTGATCGGGCCGAAGACGACCGTTCGCAGTGTTTTCGACATCAGCCGGATCACTCTGGTGCGCGACAGCTGACAACTATGGTCCGTAGCACTCAGCTGCCGGAGGATGACGGACTCCCGCCAGCGATCAAGGGTTACTTCGTAACCTGACTGAAAAACGCAGGCCAAAAGACGTTACCGGCGCGTACGCCTTCTACGGTATCCAATGGATCCTCATCCATACTCTTACATAAGAAAACGTTGACCGACCAACTCCGTGGCGCTACTTTCCCTAGTCGAGGCCTGGAGGGAACCGTCCGTTCGGTCGGCACGACGCACGGTCGTTCTCGCCCAGCAGAACAGCAAGGCGTACACAAACGGCACGGCCGGATCGAGACGCGTTGGTCAACTGCGGCGGAGACCTACAGGTACCCCACCTCCGCATGCGGCTGGCGCACACCCACACGCACCGCCAGGTCTCCTCTCGATCGACCGCGCCCAAACCCCACCACAGGCGGCCGGCCTGCACGTCCTGCCGCCTCCCCACAGCGAGAGGGAAACCATCCCCGTGAGAAACACTTCACGCCTGCGCGCGACCGCGCGCCTGGCAACAGCCGTTGCCCTGGGCAGCGCGCTGACCGTCGCCGTCGCTTCGGGGGCCACCGCCTCCCCGGCGCCGGCGGCGACCACTTCGGCATCCGTGAACCTGATCGCCGCAGAGGCCGCCGGTTCCGCCCACGCCGCGCAGCCCGCGGCGAGCGCGGAGAACCAGGGCTCGACCCACGCCTGTTCGGCCGTGATCGTGGCCGGGCACCAGTCCTGCTTCGCGCTGAAGCGGAACGGCATCCACTCCATGACCGCCGCGGTCTCGCCCAACGCGATCCCGTCCGGTGTCGGGTACGGCCCCTCTCAGCTGCAGTCGGCGTACAACCTGACCGCCGCCGCCGCCGCCAACGGCGCCGGCCGCACCATCGCCATCGTCGACGCCTACGACGACGCGAACGCCGCCTCCGACCTGGCCGCCTACCGCACCGCGGCGGGCCTGCCGGCGGCGAACTTCAAGAAGGTCAACCAGAACGGCGCGACCTCCCCGCTGCCCTCCGCGCCGCCCTCGGGCGACGACTGGACGCTGGAGGAGTCGCTGGACCTGGACATGGCCTCCGCGATCTGCCCGCTGTGCAGCATCGTGCTGGTCGAGGCGCAGGACGACCAGAGCACCGGCCTCTACACCGCGCAGGCCGCCGCCGCCAACGTCGCCACGTACATATCCAACTCCTGGGGCGGCTCGGAGTCCTCGACCGACCCGTCGTCGGACAACACCTACTTCAAGCACGCGACCGGCACCGTGACCACGGTGTCCGCCGGTGACTCCGACTACGGCGCGTCCTACCCGGCGACCTCGCCGAACGTGGTCTCGGTCGGCGGCACGAACCTGGCCACCGCCTCCAACAGCCGCGGCTGGACCGAGTCGGTCTGGAACACCACCACCGGCTCCGAGGGCACCGGCTCGGGCTGCTCGGCCTACGAGGCACAGCCCGCGTGGCAGACCTCGCTGAACCTGCCGTCGGGCTGCTCCAAGCGCGTCGACAACGACGTCGCCGCGGACGCCGACCCGGCCACCGGTGTCGCCGTCTACGACACGTCCAACGGCAACACCGGCTGGAACGAGGTCGGCGGCACGTCGGCGTCCTCCCCGATGGTCGCCGCGATGTACGCCCTGGCCGGCAACGCCGGCGCCACCCCGGCGCAGGACATCTACCAGCACACCAGCAACTTCTACGACGTCACCTCGGGCAACGACGGCTCCTGCAGCCCGTCCTACCTGTGCACCGCGGGCACCGGCTACGACGGCCCCACCGGCATCGGCACCCCGAACGGCATCGCCGGCCTGCAGACCGGCGGCAGCGGCGGCACCGAGACCGTCTCGGTGACCAACCCGGGCAACCAGTCCTCGACCGCCGGCACCGCGATCAGCACCCTGCAGATCTCGGGTTCGGACTCGGCGAGCAAGGCGCTGACCTACTCGGCCACCGGCCTGCCGGCCGGCCTGTCGATCAGCAGCTCCGGCGCCATCACCGGCACCCCCACCACGGCCAGCACCTCCTCCGTGACCGTGACCGCCTCCTCCGGCACCGCCTCGGGCTCGACGTCCTTCACCTGGACGGTCAGCTCCACCGGCGGCGGCTGCTCCGCGACCCAGCTGCTGGGCAACGCCGGCTTCGAGACCGGTAGCGCCGCCCCGTGGTCGGCCTCCACCGGTGTCATCAACAGCGACACCAGCAGCGAGCCGGCCCACTCCGGCAGCTACGACGCCTGGATGGACGGCTACGGCACCACCCACACCGACACCCTCTCGCAGGCGGTGAGCATCCCCGCCACCTGCAAGACGGCGACCTTCTCCTTCTGGCTGCACATCGACACCGCCGAGACCTCGACCAGCACCGCGTACGACACGCTCAAGGTGCAGGTCCTGAACTCCTCCGGCACCGTCCTGGGCACCCTGGCCACCTACTCCAACCTCAACCACAACACCGGGTACGCCCAGCACTCGTTCAGCCTGGCCAGCTACATCGGCCAGAACGTGACGCTGAAGTTCACCGGCGCCGAGGACTCCTCGCTGCAGACCTCGTTCGTCGTCGACGACAACGCGCTGAACGTCAACTGACGCCGGTAGCGCTGTTCTGAGACAGCGGGCGGCGGATCGGGTTCTCCCGGTCCGCCGCCCTTTTTCCATCGTGGTCCGACATCCATGGCGAATCGTGTCTAACATGCGGTAACCGACATCTGTAGGCGAAACTCATTGCATGGGATTCGACCTCGCCGAACTACTCGCCGCGCGCCGAGGCGAGGGGTATGACCTGCACACCAGGTACTGCAACCCCCAGCTGGCCCGGACGCTGCGGACCATCGGGTTCGACACCGTTTATGAGAAGGCGGACGGGGCCTACCTGACGGGTGCCGACGGACAGCGGTACCTGGACTTCCTCAGCGGGTTCGGCGTGTTCGGGCTGGGCCGCAACCATCCGGTTGTCCGGAAGGCGCTGCACCAGTACCTCGATATGCAGTTCGCGGACCTCGTGCAGTTCGACTGCGCGCTGCTGGCCGGCCTGTTGGCCGAGCAGCTGGTCGTGAAGTCGCCGGGGATGGAGCGGGCGTACTTCGCGAACAGCGGGACGGAGGCGGTGGAGACCGCGCTGAAGTTCGCGCGGTGTGCGACCGGCAAGCCGCGGGTGCTGTACGCCGACCACGCGTTCCACGGGCTGACCGCGGGGTCGTTGTCGGTCAACGGGGCCAAGGAGTTCCGGGCCGGGTTCGGGCCGTTGCTGCCCGGCGACGCCGTCGCCTTCGGGGACCTGGCGGCGTTGGCGGCCGAGCTCGGCAAGGGCGACGTCGCGGCGTTCATCGTCGAGCCGATCCAGGGCAAGGGCGTGTTCCTGCCGCCGGCCGGGTACCTGCCGCAGGCCCAGGAGCTGCTGCGCAAGCACAAGGCGCTGCTGATCTGCGACGAGGTGCAGACCGGGTTGGGGCGGACCGGCACCTTCTTCGCGTACGAGGCCGAGGGGCTGGAGCCGGACCTGGTCACCGTCGCCAAGACGCTGTCGGGCGGATTCGTGCCGGTCGGCGCGACGCTGGGCAAAGACTGGATCTTCCAGAAGGTCTACTCCTCGATGGACCGGGTCCTGGTGCACGACTCGACCTTCGGGTCGATGGCGATGGCCATGACCGCTGGGCTGGCCACGCTGGCGGTGCTGGAGGACGACGACCTGACGGCGAACGCCGCGCAGGCCGGCGACCAGCTCGTGGCGGGACTGAAGGAGATGATCGGACGATACGAGATGCTCGCCGACGTGCGCGGCCGGGGGCTGATGATCGGGATCGAGTTCGGCAAGGCCTCCTCGCTGCGGCTGAAGGCCGGGTGGTCAATGCTCCAGGCGGCCCGCAAGGGGCTGTTCTCACAGATGATCGTCATGGCCCTGTATCGGCGGCACCGGATCCTGACACAGGTGTCGGGGGACTATCTGGAGGTGGTGAAGCTGCTGCCGCCGCTGACCATCGGCGAGCGGGAGGTCGCGGAGTTCCTGGCGGCCTTCGAGGACGTCATGGAGGACGCGCACAAGGGGACCGGGATGATGTGGGACTTCGGGAAGACGCTGATGAAGCAGGCCCGCGGGGCTTGAGGCAGCGGCCGGCCGGCGGGAAGCAGGCCTGCGGGGCTTGAGACAGCGGCTGGTGGCCCCGGTCAAGCGGCGCGCTGGAGCTCCGCGAGCACCAGTTCGCGAAGGTGTTCCAGGGACACGCCCTCGTCGCGCAGGATCTGGGCGGCCAGGCCTTGGCCCTCGCGGATGAGCCCGAGCAGAAGGTGCTCCGTCCCGATGTAGTTGTGCTTGAGCGCCAGGGCTTCGCGCAGCGACAGCTCCAGGACCTTCTTGGCCCGCGGCGTGAGGGGGATGTGGCCGCGCGGGGCTCCGCCGGCACGCTGCTCCTGCCGATGCCGCCGGCGCCACCACGGACCCTGATGACCCTGGCCGTGGGCACCTCCCCCGTCCAGAGCGCCGGGCCCGAAGGACTCCTCGACGGCGGCGCGTACCGCGTCGAGGTCTATGCCGATGCTCCGCAGGGCCGCGGTGTCCTTCTCGACCAGATCTTGATCCGGCGCCTGCCCGGCCTGCTCGATCCGCCCGATGCCGGCGATCACCCGCTCCCGCGTGACCCCGGCCCCGCCGAGCACCCGCCCCGCGACCCCCTCGGACTCGCCGAGCAGCCCGAGCAGGAGGTGCTCGGTCCCGATGTGCCAGTGCCCCAGAGCCCGCGCCGAGTCCTGGGCGCCCGCCACAGACGCCCGCGCACGGGCCGTGAACCGTTCGAACATCACATCTCCTGTTCGGACGCCGCCACGGACGCTCCCCGCGTCCGCCCGGCGTGCTTCTTGTGGACAGCCTGCTTACTCACGCCGAGCTCATCGGCGATCTCCTGCCATGACCAGCCCTTGGCCCGGGCATGGCCGACCTGGAGCGTCTCCAGGTTCTCCAGCAGCCGGCCCAGCGCGGCGACCGCACGGAGCCCTTCGCGCGGATCGGTGCTCCCGGCCGCGGCGGCCAGATCTGTTGCCTCGGTCATGGTGTCAATGTAGGTTGACGACGGGGCGGCTGTCAACCGGGGTTGACGGCCACGGCCGGGCCGATGAAGCAGCAGAAGCCCGCGCCGATCGCGCTCAGGGCACGAATCGGGCGCGGGCATGCCGGCCAGGCTTGCGGCGGGAGCCAGCGCGAGCGCACCGGCCAGGCTCGCGGCAGGTCTGGCCGGCGCGGACGCACCAGCCAGACCTGCGGCAGCAGCCGGCGCGGGCTCACCGGCCATGTCCACGATCGAGCGGGCTCAGGCACCCCTCAATGCGCGAGCGTGAACACCATCGTCGAGGCGACGTCCGTCTGCCCCTTGGCCGTCCCGCATCCCGGGCCGGAGGTCATCACCGCGGCGTCGATGGAGTCGCCGGTGAACTTGGTGCTGTCGGGGGTCGCGGTGCCGGTGCCGGTGGTCGAGGCGGTGCCGAGGACCGCGATGACGGTGGCCTGGTCCAGGGTCAGGGTGGTGGTGGTGCCGTCGGCCCAGGCGATTCGGGTCGTCGAGGGGTCGCTGTAGGTGATGCCGCTGCACTGCGCTGCCGGGAGGTCCGCGGTGCGGGTGACGGTGCCGCGGACCAGGGGCTGGCCGGCGTCGTCGACGCAGGTCACGGTGCCGGTCTGGGGTAAGGAGTCTGGCTGCTGGGCGTCCGTCGAGCCCGGGTCCAGGGGCGAGGTGTAGGTGCCGGTCATCGTCGCGGTGCAGCTGGCCAGCAGGACCTGGCCGCCGGCGTCGGCGTGCGCGGGTGCGGTGAGGGTCAGGGTGAGGGCCGTTGTCGCGGTCAGAGTCAGGGTCAGGGCGGTGCCGAGGGTGGCGGTTCTCATCAGGGGTCTCCGGGTCCGTGATCGGGGCTGTCATGATCAACTTTGCCGAAGGCTACTGGCCTCGGTGCGTTCCTCCGGTTCGGCACGCCGACGGGGACACACGCACGAAGTACCCGGATATGACTATTGAGAGTCGTCGTCCCGGCGTTGCAGGTGCTGGATGATGTTCCCGTCCATCACCGCGAACAGTGTCGAGTGGTCCCTGGCGATGTTCGTCATCGTCTTCCCGGCACGCTCCGTGCCCAGGGCCGCCGCGCCGATCCGCTCGACCAGCCGGCGCACCGCCTCGTCCGCGCCGGGGTTCTCGGTCAGGACCCGCGCCAGGTGTCCGCTCCAGCGCGCCGCCAGCATCTGGCGCAGGACCGGGACGTGCTCGGGGGCGGCGCCGGCGAGCATCCGCGCGTTCACGTCGAGCTCGGCGACCAGGACGGCCTCCAGCTCCCGTCCGACCCCGTGGAACACCTCCAGCGCCTCCTCGCGCAGGGCCGGCCAGGCCGGGGTCGGCATCGCGGCGACCAAGGCCTTGCCGCCCTCGGCGGCCAGGCGGGAGGGCTGCTCGGCGGGCATCAGGGTCCTGTCCTGTCGGTGGTGGTCCGCAGGTGGCCGTACAGGTGCATGTCGCCGTGCTGGACGGCGAAAACCGTGGCGTATTCGTGCGCGGCGGCCGTCTGGTTCGCCAAGAAGACCCGCCGGTTCTCACCGAGGTCCGAGGAGTAGGCCACGACCAGTTCGGCGAGCGGGACCAGGCAGTCCGGGTCGTCGTTCAGCAGCGCGGCGAACTCCAGCGTCCACCGGCCGAGCAGCGCGCGCCGGGCGGCGTCGGGTTCGGCGGCGCGGGCCACGGCGGCCGCGTCCGCGTCGAGTTCGGCTTCGATCCGCTCGGCGGCCCGGCCGCGCCGCCGGCGGCGGAACAGCTTCGCGACCGTGTCGCGGACCCCGGTCCAGGTGTCGGTGGCCATCGCCGTCACCAGGGTCGCGGCGGCCGCGGCCGCCAGGGTTGCCATCTCGTCCATGGGATCCGTTCAGAGGTTGTGGATGTGCACGTCGCCGTGCTGGACGCCGATCGCCCGGGCGGAGTCGTTGGCGACGACGGACATGGACGCGTGGCCCTCCGACCGCTGTGATGGAGCAGACGGAGCACCCTTCGGCATCGGTTCGTCGGACGGCGCCCCGGGTACGTACAGCCACGCCCCGGCCGCATACTCCTTCTCCTCCACCTCGACCCGGCGGAAGTCGTCCGCCTCGATGCCCACGTAGCCGTGGGCGATCGTCTCGTCGTGGAAGTGCTGCGAGACGAGCAGCGCCAACGGCGTCGACTCCGGCGCGTCGGCCAGCGCCTGGCGGCAGGCCCGCGAGTCGAGCATGCGGGCCAGGACGATCAGCGAGCTGCCGGCGGGGACGCCCTGCGGCCCGATGAAGACGTCGCCGGCGTGCATCGCCATCCGCACCCGGATCCGGCCGAGGGCGGCGTGCAGCCGGTTGTGGTCGCGAAGCCGCGCGACCAGTTCGGGGACCAGCGGATGGACCAGGAAGGCCCGCGGGGTGCCGGCCGGCATCGTCACGCGGAGCCCGTCCCCCAGGTCCTCGACCAGGCAGTCGTCCCAGACGACGCCGCTGCGCCCGACCGCCTCGGCCAGGCAGCGCCCGAGCGCCTCGCGGATCGTCAGCAGGGCCTGGTTGCCGCGTCCCGAGGACTTCTCGATGTCGACGGCGAGGATCGAGCGGTATTCCGGTTGATCGTTCACGATTCCCCTCACGTCTGCACCGCGTCGAAGCAGCGGAACCACGCACCCGAGCTCTGTACTCGGTGCCAGTCCTCGAGCGCGTATCCCTCGTCGCACAGGTCGGTGTACAAGCCGTCGGACAGCACCACTGCGAATCCCGGACGTGCCTGGCCGCCGACCGCCGTGCGGACCGCGGCGTCGTTCGCCAGGCCCCGGGCCCGGTCCAGGCCGGCTCCCGCGAAGCCGTCGTCGAGCACCCGCATGATGCCGACGTTCAGCGCCAGCAGCGTCGGCCGCGGATCAGCCCTCGGCGCGCCGGGCAGCTGCGCGCTCACCGCCCCCACCAGATCGCGGACCAGCCGCACCTCGTCGATGCCCGCGGGCGCGATCGCGGCCTGCGTCCCGTCGTCCAGCACCGCCAGGAACAGGCGGCCGAACTGTCCGCGTCCGCACGCGTCGGCCAGGATTCCCGGCCGGTCCGAGGACAGCGCCACGCACAGCCGCCGGGACCCGGTATCCGGGCCTTGCGATCCATTCCCCTCGTCGGTCATAGGAACCCCCTTGGTAACAGAGCATTGGAGCCGGCTCCTCCCCTCCGGACCCCCACTGTTCACCAATTCGAGCGAGCGAACCCCGTACCAATACGGATTCCGTGGAATCCCCCGGGCTTCCGGGTAAACGGCCCGGCTCAGAAGTCCGCAGCGCACAATGTTCTCGGCAATCCGATTTCTCGGGCGATGGCGGAGGAGAACCGCATGGACCGTCTGGACCGTTCGGGCCCGGATCCCCTGCGAAGGCCACGGCGGTCCGCCGCGCGCGGCACGTGGCGCTGGCCGGAGACCAGCCTGCTGGGCGGCCTGTCCGACGCCGCACGCGAACGGTTCCTGAACCTGGGAATCATGGTGCAGCGCCCGCCGGGCACGGTGCTGATCCGGGAGGAGGACCAGTCGACGTCGGTGCTGATCCTGCTGGACGGCGTCGTCAAGGTCACCGGCCGCACCCAGGACCAGCGCGAGGCGCTGCTGGCGGTGCGGGTCGGCGGCGATCTGGTCGGCGAGTTCGGCGCGCTGGACGGCAAGCCGCGCTCGGCCACCGTCACCACCTGCGGCACGCTGGTGTACCGGCTGGTCACCCGGTCCGACTTCCTCGCCGCGCTCACCGCGGACGCGGTGCTGTCGCAGGCGGTCAGCCGCTCGGTCGTGGACAAGCTGCGGGTCGCCAACAGCCGCCGGATCGACTTCGCCGGCAGCAACGCGCCGACCCGCCTGGCCCGTGTCATATACGACCTGGCCATGACATACGGCGAGCACGAGGGCACGGACATCGTCATCCGCTGGCCGCTGACGCAGCCGGAGATCGCGTCTCTGGTCGGGGCCGCCGAGCCCACCGTCTTCAAAGCACTGAAACATTTGCGCGAAGCCGGCATTGTCAACAACGGTTATCGTCGGATCGCGGTGCGGGATATCGAGAAGCTGCGCGCCGTGGCGTTCCCTTGAAAAGGTGTTGTCCGCGAGGGTAACCTCCGATCGGAAATCTCGCGAATCCCGTACTAAAACCGTTTGTCCGCCTCGCAACAGGTCCACCGTGGTCCTGACACTCGAGGAGGACGAACATGACCGAGCCGAACGAAGGCCCCGGCTCCGGCTCCGACGTCGGAGCCATGGACCATGTGCGCGCGGCCTTGCAGACCCCCGGCGGCAAGATACTCGCCGTGGTCCCGCCGGTCGTCGCGTTGATCGTCGGGGGTGCGCTGGGCGCCATATTCGGCGGCGGCGGCGGTGGCGGGTCGACGCCAAGCGCCGGCGCGCCCGGCCCGACGATCACCGTGACCGCGCCGGGGGCGACGTCCGCGATATCCGGCGACGGAGGGGGCACGGGAGCCACCGGCACCGGCACCGGCACTGGCACTCCGACCGGGACCGGCACCGGATCGCAGCCCGCCACCCCGCTGACCCCGAACACCACGGAGATCGGCGTCGTCCCGCTGTCCGACCTGACGCCGGCCGGCGGGGCGTGGAAGTCGCAGGACGCGAACCCCATGCTCAACGGGACGCTTCAGCAGTTCACGATCGCCCAGGACCTGCAGGACGCGAACAACAACGGCGACGTGGGCTACAACCTCGGCCGCGACTACACGAAGTTCACCGGCCTGATCGGGCTCGACGACAACTCGGCGAAGTCCACCCTGCACCCGACGATCGAGATCGACGGGGACGGCGACAAGATCGCCACCTTCACGCCCACGCTCGGCCACCCGGCGCAGATCAACCTCGACGTGAGCGGCGTGCTGCGGCTCGACATCAAGTACGTCAGCCTCGACAGCGACGGCATCGGGAGCATCGCCGGGACGCTCATCCTCGGCAACGGCCAGCTGACGACGGTCGCCGGCTACCACCCGCCGCCGCCGAGCTCGTCCTGAGACCCACCGCTTCGCTCCACCGCGACACCGCTGAAAGGAGTCAGCACCATGGCACGCGAAGGCACCCGCTTCACGTTCGACGGAGGCGCGGCCACGTTCTGGGGCACCGCCCTGCTGGCCGGACTCGTCACCGTGTTCACGCTCGGCATCTGCTACCCGTTCGGCGTGGTGCTGATGCAGCGCTGGCAGGCCAAGCACTCCTACATCGACGGCCGGCGGCTGGCGTTCACCGGGTCGGCCTGGGGCCTGTTCGGCAACTGGATCAAATGGTGGTTCTTCACCTGCATCACCCTCGGGATCTACGGGTACTGGGTCATACCGCGGCTGACCCGGTGGAAGTGGGAACACACCGAGTTCGACCCGGCGGCCGAGGTGGCCTCGTACGTCCCGTAAGGCAACCGGTAAGGCAGCCCAGTAAGGCAACCAGTAAGACAGCCAATAGGTCTGGCGCCTCGGACATCCGAAACAACCGTGCGCGGGGGCGGGCTCAGCCGTCCCCGCGCCGTCCGCCGTCGGCCAGCAGCCGCGCCACCGGCAACGTCGCCGCGCCGAGCGCCGTGGCCGAAGGTCCGAGCTCGCCCGGCTCGATGCGGGTGAACTCGTCCAAGTACGGAAGCGCGTGCTGGCGCACGGCGGCCCGGACCGCCGGCAGGATCGACGCCTGGCACAGCAGCGCGCCGGCCCAACCGGAGATGATCACGCGGTCCGGGGCCATCAGATTGATCAGGTTGCTGATTCCCACGCCGAGGTACGTGGCGGTGGCGTCCAGGAGGTCGAGCGCCGCGGGTTCGCGGTGCTGTGCGGCGCGGGCGACGAGTTCGGCGAGCCGCGCCTCGATACCGTTCGCGCTCAGCGGCGTGCTGCCCGGCGTGGCCTCGTAGCGCGCGAGAATGGCCTCGGCGCCGATGTACGCCTCCAGGCAGCCGCGTGCTCCGCAACGGCAGACGGGGCCTTCGAGGTCGACGACCGTGTGTCCCCACTCCATGGTGAAGCTGCGCGCCCGGCCGCCGGGGCCGGCGGCCAGCGACAGCGCTCCGCCGGCGCCGATGCCGAGCAGGAGGGTCACGGCGCGTTCGGCTCCGCGTGCGGCTCCGCGCCAGGCTTCGGCCTGGCCCAGGGCCATGGCGCCGTTGTCGACGTCGGGAGTGAAGCCGAGCCGGTCGCGGAGCAGGCCGGCCAGCGGGACCGCGGACCAGCCGAGGGTGGGCGCGTGGATCACCGAACCGCCGGCGCCCGGGACGCCGATGCCGACGCCGACCAGGTCCTCCACGGTGATCCCGGCGCGGAAGGTGACCGCCGATATCTCGGACAGGATCTGGTCGGCCACCTGCCGGGGCGGCACCCTGGGGGTGTCCACCGGCCGCACCTCGTCGGCGACCGGGGTCAGCGTCCAGTCGAACAGCCCGACCCGGATCTCGGTCTCGCCGATGTCGACGCCCACGACGTGCCCGAAGCCGGGGAGCACGCGCAGCAGCGAGCGCGGGCGGCCGCCGGCCGAGCTCTGCGAGCCGTTCTCGCCGACGAGGCCGTCGGCGATCAGGTCGGAGACCACGTTGCTGACCGTCGCCGCGCTCAGGCCGGAGGCCCGCGCCAGATCGTTGCGGTTGGTGACCTCGCCCAGATACAGCCGCGTCAGCAGATCCGAGCGGTTGTGCCACCGCAGGTCACGTGTCGTTTTCTGGGCGCGGGAGGTCACGGGAGGCGATTCTGCCACGACCTCGGCGCCGGGGTCTGGTCCGTGCTGATCCGCACCGGACACCTTCCCCCCGGATTGGTTTAGACCCTTGACGAGAGCGGGCGCCCGGAGTTCAATCACGTCTTGAACTAAGAAGTGAAATAAAAGGGCTGATGATCAAGCAGCAGCCCGTGCACCTTCCCCACTCCCCCACACGCAGTTCCGAGGTGCCCCCATGCCGAAAACGTCCCCAGGCTCGGCCGTCAGAGGCCGGATCAGACTTCTGATCCGGGCGGTGACGGCCGCGGCGCTCGTCACGTCCGGGTTCGCGCTCGCCGACAGCCCCGCGCACGCCGCGAACGAGTCGGTCAACATCTGGCTGACGACCACCAGCGACTCCGGCGGACGCAACGTCACGCGCGGCCTGCAGCAGCAGACCCCGATCGCCTTCACCGCCGGCTCCGGCAGCGCCGGCCAGGTGGTGAACGTCAACGAGAACACGCACTACCAGCAGTTCACCGGCGCCGGAGCGTCCTTCACCGACACCGCGGCGTGGCTGATCAACAGCAGCGGCGCGCTCAGCGCCGCCACCCGCAACACCCTGATGACCAACCTGTTCAGCCCCACGTCGGGCATCGGCCTGGACTTCCTGCGCAACCCGATGGGCGCCTCGGACCTGGCCCGGTACAACTACACCTTCGACGACATGCCCGCCGGCCAGACCGACCCCACGCTGGCGAACTTCTCGATCGCCCACGACCTGGCCGACGTCCTGCCGCTGACCAAGCAGGCTCAGCAGCTCAACCCGGGCCTGAAGGTGATGGCCACGCCGTGGACCGCGCCGCCGTGGATGAAGGACAGCGGCGCCTACAGCCAGGGCTATCTCCAGTCGCAGTACTACGCCGCCTACGCGCAGTACTTCGTCAAGTACATCCAGGCCTACCAAGCCCAGGGCGTCCCGATCGACTTCGTGTCGGTGCAGAACGAGCCCACCTGCTGCTCGGGCTATCCCTCGATGCAGTGGAACGGATCGGGCCTGGACTACTTCACGGCCAACGACCTGCTGCCGGCCTTCCACGCCGCGGGGCTGTCGACGAAGGTGCTGGCCCTGGACTGGAACCCGGACAGCTACGCCTCGTACGGCGCCCCCACCGTCGACGACGCGACCGTCCGCAACGACCCGAACTTCGGCGGCATCGCCTGGCACGGCTACGAAGGCAGCGTCACCACGCAGACGGACATCCACAACCAGTACCCGAACGTGGACGCCTACGACACCGAGCACTCCGGCGGCACCTGGATCGCCAACCAGCAGCAGGAGGACATGAACAACATCGTCGACTACACCCGCAACTGGGGTAAGTCGGTGGTGAAGTGGTCGCTGGCCGTGGACCAGAACATGGGCCCGCACAACGGCGGCTGCGGCACCTGCACCGGCCTGGTCACCGTGCACAACGGCGACGGCGAGTCCGGCCACGTGGACTACAACATCGAGTACTACGACATGGGGCAGCTGACCAAGTTCGTGAAGCCCGGCGCGTACCGCATCGACTCCACGGCGAACAGCAGCATCCCGAACGTCGCCTGGCAGAACCCCGACGGGTCCAAGGCCCTGGTGGCGTACAACGAGTCCGGCAGCACCCAGACGCTGACGGTGAACTGGGGCAACGAGACCTTCAGCTACTCGCTGCCGGCGCAGACCTCCGCGACCTTCACCTGGAGCGGAACCCAGGGCACCGGCGGCGGCACCGGCACCCCGACCGGCCAGATCACCGGCTACGGCGGCAAGTGCGTCGACGTGGCGGGCGCGAACTCGGCGAACGGCACCGCGGTGCAGCTGTACGACTGCAACGGCACCGGCGCCCAGCAGTGGACGGTCGCGGCGGACGGCTCGCTGCAGGCCCTCGGCAAGTGCATGGACGTGACGAGCGCCGGAACGGCGAACGGGACGCAGGTGCAGCTGTACGACTGCAACGGGACCGGGGCGCAGAAATGGCAGCACCAGGCCAACGGCGAGTTGGTGAACACCGCCTCCGGACGGTGCCTGGACGCCACGGGACCGAGTTCGGCGAACGGGACCAGGTTGCAGATCTGGGACTGCACGGACGGGGCGAACCAGCAGTGGAACCTTCCTTCCTGATGCGGGAGGGCTGACGGGAGGATGAGTGGGGCGCGCGTGTTGGTGGACGCGCGCCCCACAGTTGTTCCCGGTGGCCGGCCTGTGTTCTTGGTGGCCGGCCTGCTTAGTGCGTGACCACGAGTGCGGCGCTGCCGGCCGGAACGTTGACGGTCATCCGAGTGCCGGAGACGGCGATGTGCGTCGGATGCGGAGCAAAGGCGCCGGCGCCGCTCACACTGGAACCGGCGATGGTGATCGCTGTCGAGGTGAGCGACGGCGCCGTCAGGATGTAGGACGAGCCGGAAGTCGCCGGGGCGGGAAGGGTGACGGTCGCGGTGATCGCGGTCGTGCCCTTGTTGTCGAGGATGACGTTGTCGCCGATCGCCCAGGCCGAGACGCCGGTACCGCCGGTGACCGCGGCCGTGTGGAGCGTGCCGGGGCCGGCGAGTCTCCACAGGAGTTCGCCGTAGTAGACGCCCTGCACTCCGGTGGGAGTCAGACCGTTGAAGGCGATCGGCGAGTAGTTCAGGGTGAACTGCGACGAGGTGCCGCCGTGGAAGTTCACGCCGGCGGCGCCGTCGGCCGCCAGCCCTTCCATGAAGTCCAGCGACCACAGCGAGGCAGCCTGCACGTTGCTGATGTCGGCGGCCCCGCCGTGGAAGTAGGAGTTGGCCTCGGTCATACGCCACTGCGGGATGTGGTCGGCGGACTTGGCGCCGGCGATCGCCGCCGCGTCGGCGGCGAAGCTGCTCGGGTTGGAGGAGAGCATGCCGGCGATCGAGGCCGTGGTGTTGCTGCCGATGTACATGTGCATCGACAGCATGGCCAGGCCGTTGTCCTTCTCGTCGGCGGCGAACTGTGCGTCCCAGCTGCCGTGGCGGTAGGTGCCGGGACCGTCGAACACCGCGTGCGGCACCTTGGCGCGGATCGCGGCGGCGTAGGTGTTGAACGAGGCCTCGTAGGCGGCCTCGGTGTCGTAGACGTTGGGCTCGTTGCCGATCTCGAAGGCGACCAGGTTCGAGCCCAGCGCGTGCGCGGCGAAGGCCGCCTCGGACGCGGCGTTGGCGGGAGTGTTCGTCTTGAGGTTGATGCCGTAGATGACGTGCCAGCCGGTCGCCTTGGCGAACGCGGCCAGCTTCGTGACGTCGGCCGGCGCGATCTCCGAGGCGGAGCCGCCGGCACCGGCCGGGTTCCAGTTCACGATGTCGACCAGGTTCCCGCCGATGCGCAGGTAGCCGGGACCGAGCAGGCGGAACAGGGCGACCAGCGCGGTGTCGTGCGGGTCGAACATGCCGGCGCCGACGCGGTCCTTCTCGTAGCTGAAGCCTGCGAAGCCGGTGCCGACGCTGCCCGCGGCGCTGTGGTCGACGGTGACGGTCACGGGGGTGGCGGCAGCCGGGGTCCGGGTGCCGGCGGACGCGTGCCCGGCTGCGGGGAGCGCGACGAGAACACCGGCCAGGCTCGCCGCGACCAGACGGCCGGAGCGCCGGGCCGGAGTCGCTCCCGTCTTCACTTCGACACCGGCGGCAGCGGGGCCTGCGTCCAGCTGAGGACGCCCTTGTAGGCGGCCTCGATGCCGGCGTTGGCCGCGATCGAGGCGGGGACCTGCGACAGACCGGTGATCGTGGTGTTGTTCGCGACGGTGACTCCGCCGCCGGTGGTGTAGCCCGAGGGGTTCTGGAAGTAGTTGCCCTCGACGTCCGTCGGGTCGTAGGTCGTGGTCGCGCCGGGGGCGTAGTCGGAGTGCCGCGAGGCCCAGGCTTGGGCGTTGGGGTTGTTGGAGACCGCGTTGCCGGTGATGGTCTCGAAGGTGCAGCCGTTGTCGGTGTAGATGACGTGTCCGCTGCCGGTCTGGTCGTGGATGTCGTTGCCGGACACGTGCTCGCCGTTGGCCAGGGAGCTGCCGGTGATGCCCTGCGTGTAGATGGCGCCGCCGTCGTTGAGCAGGCTCATGTGGTCGAAGATGAGGTTGTTGGAGATGGCGTTGTCGTGCGAGAAGTTCGCCTGCGGCGCCTCCTTCTCCTTGTCCGGCCAGCCGCCCCAGCCCTGCGAGATCGCGGTGTAGGGCGTGTGGTCGATCTGGTTGTGGCTGACCGTGTCGTGCGCCGTGTAGCCGGAGTCGATGCCGATGCCGCCGTGGAACTCGACCGGGACGTCGAAGACGTGGTTGTCGGTCACCGAGTTGCCAGAAGTCTGCGACGCGCCGGTGGCGGTCGGCAGGTCCACGTTGCCGAGCTCGATCCCGGTGCCGGACACGTCGGTGACCACGTCGTCCTTGACCACGTCGTTCTGCGAGCCGTCGCCGAGGGCCAGGCCGGCCGCGCCGAGGTGGACGAAGGCGTCGCCGGTGAACTGGATGTGCTGGTCGTAGGTCAGCGAGACGTTGCCGGGGATCTGGGTCCACGCCGCGTAGGGGCACGATCCGAGCGTGTAGCTCGACGGCGGCACATGGCACAGCCCCTGCGAGGCCGCCCCCTTCGCTCCGGTCACCTGGTAATTCGCCTGGATCTCGGAGAAGCCGTCGCTGGTGCCCTGAGTGTGGAACTGCGGCCCGAGCCAGGTCGCGTAGGAGAACTGGATGCCGGAGAACACCACGTTGTGCAACGGCGCCGACGCGGTGCCGCCGCCGGCGACCAGCTGTTGCAGCACCGGCGCCTCGACGTCGGCGGAGCTCATCGTCTCGCCGGGGCGCGGGACGTAATACAGCTTGCTGTCACCCTGGTCGAGGAACCACTGGCCGGGAGTACTGGCGCTGAGGAACTGGAAGGCGTTCTCCACGCTCGTCGGCTGCTCGGTGATGGAGCTGCGGCCGACCAGGTTGTACGCGCGGCCGTCGGGGAACGAGCCGGCCCGGGCCGTGGAGTTGGTCCAGCACGGCTGCGCCATGGCCACCGCCGCGCCGCTGAACGAGGCGACCGGGCAGCGGGGCTCGGTCCAGGCGCCGAGACCGCCCCGGTAGACGAACTCCAGCTGCGGCTTGGCGCCGCTGGGATTGCGCCAGCCGGCCATCGTCGAGGCGCCGCCGCTGTAGCCGGTCGAGTTCTGACCGGTCAGGGCAGCCGGGAGGGCGCCGTTGGCCCGGGCCGCGCGGGAGCCGTTGACGTAGAGCTGCCGCGTCTGGAGGCCCGAGGGCGCCTGCGCGACCCAGATCGCGCTGCCGGTGCTCATCTGTTTCCAGCCGGTGATCTGGGCCGAGCCGGCCAGCACCGGATGGGCGCCGGTGTCCGCGGTCCAGATCACGTTGTGGCCGTTGGTGCCGGAGTCGGCGGCGGTCAATGTCAGGGGACTGTTCATGCGGTAGAAGCCGTCTTCCAGGACGACTGTCACGTCGGCGCTCATTTTCTGGTCCAGCGCGCGGACCAGGGATTGCGCCTTGCCGATCGTCTGGACCGGGGCGGAGGCGGTACCAGGGTTGCTGTCGCTGCCGCTCGGCGAGACGTAGACCTGTCCGGTGACGGCATGGGCCTGTCCGGCGACCGCCGGCGTGGCGGCGCGGCCGATCGTCATCGATCCCGCCGCACCCAGAAGGGAGACCGTCGCCGCTGCGATCATCAGAGATCTGATACCGGGCGGCACAGAACGCTTTGTCATGCGGCGGAGTCAAGCAAACATCCGAGGTTTCGGCAATGGGATCCGAAAAGTGTGGGACTTGAACAGGGTTTCGTGGGGATTCATCATCGAACCTTGAGATCATTCATCCGACCCTTGTCGTGGACCGCGTGACGCAGTACCTTGCGCTGCGGAACCGAGTAAATCTACTTTACTAGCGGGAGCCCACGATGAGGCGACGTTCGCGAGCAATCACCGGGATCAGGACGTGGACCGCGGCCGTCGGGCTGGCGGTGGTGGCCGCGCTGCTGCCGCCGGTCGGGGCCGCCGCCCCGGCGCACGCGGAGGACAACGGCGTCGGGCTCACCCCGGCGCTCGGGTGGTCCAGCTGGAGCTTCGTGCGCAAGGACCCGACCGCCGCGAAGATCGACGCGCAGGCCGACGCGATGAAGGCGTCGGGGCTGGCCGCGGCCGGCTTCCAGTACGTCAACGTCGACGACTTCTGGTACCAGTGCCCGGGGAGCCAGGGCCCGAATGTGGACGCCAACGGCCGCTGGGTCACCGACGCCACCAAGTTCCCGGCCTCCGGCAGCACCAACGGGATCAAGACCGTCGCCGACCACGTGCACGCCGACGGCCTCCAGTTCGGCCTCTACGTCACACCGGGCGTCTCCCAGCAGGCCGTCGCCCAGAACAGCGCGATCCTCGGCACGTCCTACCACGTCAAGGACATCGCGACCACCACGGCGGAGAAGAACTACAACTGCAAGGGCATGGTCGGCATCGACTACAGCAAGCCCGGCGCGCAGGCGTTCATCGACTCCTGGGCCGACGAGTTCGCGTCCTGGGGCGTGGACTACGTGAAGATCGACGGCGTCGGCACCTCCGACGTCCCGGACATCCAGGCGTGGTCGAAGGCGCTGGTGCAGACCGGACGGCCGATCCACCTGGAGCTGTCCAACAACCTGGCGATCGGCAGCGCCGCGACCTGGAAGCAGTACGCCAACGGCTGGCGCACCAGCGGCGACATCGAGTGCTACAGCAGCTGCAGCACGGCCGGGACCCTCACCGACTGGTCCCACGTTCAGAGCCGGTTCGGGCAGGTGGCCTCGTGGCAGCCGGACGGCGGCCCCGGGGCGTTCAACGACTACGACTCGCTGGAAGTCGGCAACGGCTCGGCCACCGGCCTGACCGACGCCGAGCAGCAGTCGCAGATGAGCCTGTGGGCGCTGGGCGCGAGCCCGCTGATCCTGGGCACCGATCTGACCGCCCTGAACCAGACCGAGCTCGGCTACCTGAAGAACGGTCGCGTCCTGGCTGTCGACCAGGACGCGATCGATGCCTCGCGCATCGTGAACAGCGGGAACCAGCAGGTGTACAGCAAGAAGGAGAAGGACGGCAGCGTCGTCATCGGCCTGTTCAACTACAGCGGCACCGGCTCGACCACGGTGAGCGTCCCGCTGTCGGCCGCGGGAATTTCCGACAGTGCGAGCGCGACCGATCTGTGGAGCGGCGCGTCGCTGGGGACCGTCAGCGGCACGTACAGCGTGACGCTCGGCCCCGGCGCGGTGAAGCTGATCAAGGCGGTGCCGACCGGCAGCGGCGGGAGCGTCACGATCGAGGCCGAGGCGGCCGGCAACACCGTCGCCGGGGCCGCGAAGGTCGCCTCCTGCGCGGCGTGCTCGGGAGGCAAGAAGGTCGGGTACATCGGCGACGGCGCGGCGAACTACGTGACGATCAACGGGATCACCGAGCCGGCGGCCGGCAGCCACACGCTCACCTTCGCCTATCTGGTCAGCGGCACCCGGAGCTTCTCGATCAGCGTCAACGGCGGCCCGGACATCGTGGAGCAGCTGACCGGGACCAGCTTCGCGACGCCTGCCACAGCGAGTGTGACGGTGCAGCTCAATGCCGGGAGCAACACGATCAAGTTCCACAACGACACGGCGTACGCGCCGGATCTGGACGCGGTCACAGTGGACTGATGCTCAGCAACCGGACCCGCCGCGGGCCACCAGCGCTTCCACGGACGCCGCCACCTGTGCCGGATGCGAGATCAGCGAGAGGTGATGGGCACCCTGGATCACCGTCGGTGCAGGTGCTCCGATGTTCGCGGCGACGGTTCCGGGTGCGTTGTCCGCGAACATCGAGTCCTGCGCACCGAAGGTGACCGCCTTGGGCAGGCACAGGTTCTTGAGCTGGGCCAGCCGGGAGGCCGGCAGGCCCGGCCCACCGACGTTGTCGATGGTGTCCCACAGTCCTTGTTCGGCACCGGCCACCTGATAAGGACGCCGGAACCGTTCCACGCCCGCGGCATCCAGTCGCGGGCACGCCGGTCCGCATTCCGAGGCGTAGATGGTGCGGACGGCCCAGTCCGAGCGCAGCACCAGGCGCAGGGCCGAGGTACGCAATGGGCCCAGGATCCACGTGGGAGGGCTCGGGATCGGCAGGCCGTCGCCGTCCAGGAACATCAGGCCGCTGTAGCTCTGCGGAGACTCCAGGACCGCCTCCGCGGCCACCGCCGCGCCGCTGGAGTGGGCCACGAGCACCGGGCGGTCGAGGCGCAGGGCGGCGACCAGGCCGGTGAGTTGGGCGGTAGGTGAACTCGGCGGCGTTGAGGCGGTTGACCAGGCGGGTGACCGAGCTCTCGGTGATCTACAAGGAGAGGATCACCACTCCGAAGATGGCCGCGTTCGCGATGATCATCGCCGGCGCCCTGGTGCCGCGGCTCGGCTCAGGAGGCTGATTCCCGGGGTCAGTCGGCGAGCACCGCCAGCAACCGGTCCACCACCTCCATCGCCTCGGACCCCCCTGCCCCCGGTCCCCGCAGGATCTCCCGGCCCGCCCGGCACGCCACCGCCAGCGCGCCCACCGACCGCGTGGCCTCGGCCATCTCGATGGCGGTGCGCACGTGGCGCAGCGCGGCCTCGGTGTCGCCCTCGCCGAGGCAGGCGAGCGCCAGGTGGCCGAGGACCACGGCGAGCACCTTGCCGGGCTCGTAGCGGATCGCGGCCTCGGTGAGGGCGACGCGCGCCTCGCCGTGGCGGCCTAGGGCGAGGTGCGCGGAGCCGGACAGGCGTTGGTAGGCGCGGGGCGGGCAGACGCCGGGAGCCGGGTCCTCGGGGCTGATGGCGGCCATGGCGCCGCGCGCCGTGGTGAGGGCGCGGTCGCATTCGGCGGCGTGGCCGAGCAGGGCGTGGCCTTCGGCGGCGTGCAGGCGGGCCAGGGCGAACAGGGCTTCGCTGACAGGTGCCGCGATGACAGCGGCCTGTACGCACTTGCGCACGCCGGTGCGGGGGTCGCCGCCGTAGAGGCCGACGAAGCCCGAGCGCAGGGTCGCGGTGACGTGCAGAACCGAGTCGCCGGCTTGTCCGGCGCGGCGGGCGGCGCGGTCGAGGTACTCCTGGGCCGCGGCGGAGTCGCGGCGGCCGGCGGCGTCCCACAGGAGGCGGCCGAGGAGCAGGGCCGCTTCGGCTTCGGCGACGTCCAGGTCGCGGCGCCAGCGCATGGGAGCGCCGGGGCTGGGATCGGAGCCGGAGCCGAGAGTAGGGCCGGATGCGGGGCCGGGTGCGTTGCCGAGCCCGAGGCCGAGACCAGAGCCGAAACCAGAGTCAGGGCCGGGGCCGAGACCGGGTACGAGGCCGGGACCGAGACCAGGTGCGGATGCTGATGCGGACGCGGCGCCGTTCGCGATCGGCAGGGGTGCGCCGGCGGCCCCGGTCACCGACAGCTGCGGCGACTCGGCCGGGTGCGGAGCTTGGGCATCGCCAGAGGTTCCGTTCGCCCCGGCCCGCAGCATCTCGACGCGCCCCAGCAGTCCCGCGGCCTGGACCACCAGACCCGTCGCGGGCCGTGCGTCGTACTCGGCGGTCAGTTTCGCGACCTCCTCGCGCACTCCCGCGATCGCGGCCAGCCGGCCGTCGTCGGCGCCTTCCCAGCCGGTGGCGTAGGGCTGCGGGACCTCCGGGGTCAAGAGCCGCTCGAGGTCCTGGAGTCCGACGCCGAGCGCCCTCGCTATCTGGGGCCGTTTCCCGGGCAGCGGGGTGGTGCATCCGCTTTCCCAGCGCACGACGGTGGACACCTCGACGCCGGCCCTCAGCGCGAACGCCTCCTGGGTGAGCCCGGCGGCTTCGCGGGCGCGGGCCAGCCCCGCGCGGCGAAGTCTGGACTGCCTGGACTTGGCCATGAATACCCCCTTTCCCGATGCCAGCGGACTGCGACCGGCAGTATGCGGACAGTCAGCGATATCGGTCAGCATACTGGTAGGTCAGGGCCCTTGTCGCATGGTTCGTGCATGGTCGGCGCACAGTCTGTGCGCTTCCAGAACCGGGTGTTTTCGGCTTGGGTATTCCGCGTTCAGTTCGGGCCCTGACAACAGACGACACGGAGGCGGTGGCAGTCCGGTGTGCACACACTGCGCGGACCATCCGTCCTCTCCAGCACAGGGACGGTCGCGATGACCTCTCTCAGGGCCTCCTCGTCAGGAGAGGCCCGCCGTGGCGAAACGTAAGGGACCGGGCGAGGGAAACCTCAAATTGGTCTGGGACCCGGCCGGCCGCGACCGGCGGCTGGCGACCACCACTCAGGAACTTCGCGTCGGGCGGTACACGCTGGCCGGCGAGCTTCTGGCCGACCGGCAGGCCGGCGAGGACGTGCGCGACTACCGCTACCTCGTCCTGGCCCAGATCGCGGCGTCCAACGGGGTGGACACCGCCTGGCTGGCCGAGGAGCCCGACAGCCCGGAGGCGGCGCTGCTGCGGCTGCGCACCAACGTGATCAGGGCCCTGAAAGCGCACCGCGCGCAGCATCCTCGGGCCTACGGGCTCATCGACCTGACCCGGAACCAGTGCCTGGAGGCCGCCGAGCGCTTCCCGGACGATCCGCTGCCCTGGATCGCGCTGCTGCACCTGGCCCCGGCCGCGCCGGACAACGTGCCGGGCCCGCCGGAGCTGTCGGTCGACGGGCCGTGGCAGACGATGGGCCAGCTGTGGCGGCGCGATCCGTGGAACCGCGAGGCGCACCACCGCCTGCTGGCCGCGGTCGGGCCCAAGAGCGGTGGCTCGGTGGCCTCGGTGTCCTCGGTGGCGCACTGGATCGCCAGCCAGGCGCCGAGCGGGTCGGCGCTGCTGGTCCTGCAGCTGGTGGCCTTCATCGAGGCGTTCCGGCAGCAGCTGGAGCGCAACGACCTCAACAAGGTCCTGCTCACGTACCGGAACTGGTCGACCGCGTACGCCGAGCAGGAGACGGAACGCTGCTACACGCACTGGTTCCTGCC
Organism: Catenulispora sp. MAP12-49; assembly: GCF_041262705.1. NCBI lineage: Bacteria > Bacillati > Actinomycetota > Actinomycetes > Catenulisporales > Catenulisporaceae > Catenulispora > Catenulispora sp. MAP12-49. Next base: position 129,737 of record NZ_JBGCCP010000012.1, read on the forward strand.
GTCCGGCGGAAACGGCGTGCTGCTGCCGGACCTGCACCACCTGGCGCACGCGCTGTGGGCCGGCTCGCAGTGGCGGCTGGCGGCCGAGGTCTTCGAGGCCATCGGCCCCTACGCGCTGACGATGCCGTGGTCGCTGCATGGGAACCCCGAACTGGCGCTCGTCATGGCCCGGGAGCGCTGTTTGTCCGAACTCTGATCCACTCGGATCCGCTCGGATCCACGCCGCTCAACTCGGATCCGCTCGGATCCACCACCACCCCCCGGCCGCGTACGCCCTCGCGTGGCACGTCCTTCGCACCCCCCTTCCCCTGAGAGGTACGACAGATGGCGACTTCCGCCACATCGACAGGCCGCACCGGCAGTTCGGTGGAGATGCCCGACGACGACCAGACACTGCGCGAACTGGGTTATCCGCGGCAGCTGGCCCGGCGGGTCAACGCGTTCGGGAACTTCGCCATCTCGGCGACGATCATCAACTTCATCTCCGGCGTGATGACCGCGCTGGGCTTCGCCATGATCTCCGGCGGGCCGCGCATCATGGTCTTCGGCTGGCTGGTGGTCGGCCTGCTGGTGCTGTTCGTGGGCGCGGCGATGGCCGAGATCACCTCCGGCTTCCCGACCTCGGCCGCGCTGTACTACTGGTCGGCGAAGCTGGCCAAGCGGCACAACGCGGTCTGGAGCTGGTTCACCGGCTGGCTGAACTTCATCGGCCAGATCGGCGGCACCGCGGCCACCGACTTCGCGCTGGCCAACTTCGCCGTGGCGCTGGCCACCCTGCAGTGGCACAGCTTCAACCCCGGGGCGCCGGAGGTCCTGGCCATCTACGGCGCGATCCTGCTGATCCACGCGCTGCTGAACACCTACACCGTCGGGCTGGTCGCGCTGCTGAACAAGATCAGCATCGCCTGGCTGCTGATCGGCGGCTTGGTGATCACCTTCTACCTGATCGTGTTCCCCTCGCACCACAACTCGGCGGGCTTCGCCTTCACCCACTTCGTCAACGGCACCGGCTTCAAGTCCGGGCTGTACGCGGGCATGATCGGCCTGCTGTTCACCAGCTGGACCTTCACCGGCTTCGACGCCTCGGCGCACATGTCCGAGGAGACCACGCGCGCGGCGGTCTCGGCGCCCAAGGGCATCGTCCGCTCGATCGCGTTCTCCTGGATCGCCGGTCTGGTGCTGATCCTGGCGCTGACGTTCTCGATGTCGGCCGGCAACTACGGCACCGAGTCCTCGGCCAACGAGCCGGCCGCGCAGATCTTCGTCGACGCGCTGGGCACCACCACCGCCAAGCTGCTGCTGCTGGTGGTCTGCGGCGCGATCTTCTTCTGCGGACTGGCGAACATGACCTCGAACTCCCGCCAGATCTTCGCCTTCTCCCGCGACGGCGCGATCCCCGGCAGCAAGCTGTGGCGCTCGGTCAGCAAGCGCACGCACACCCCGGTGAAGTCGGTCTGGTTCGCCGCGGTCGGCGCCTTCCTGCTCGGTGTGCCCTCGCTGTGGAACACGGTCGCGTTCCAGGCCATCGTCTCGGTCAACGTCATCGGGCTGTTCGGCTCCTACGGCGTGCCGATCTTCCTGCGGCTGCGGCGCGGCGACGACTTCACGCCGGGCCCGTGGTCCCTGGGCCGCTGGAGCCGGCCGGTGGCGACCGTCGCGGTGGTGTGGATCGCGCTGAGCAGCATCCTGTTCCTGCTGCCGCAGCAGTACCCGATCACCCACAAGTCCTTCAACTACGCCCCGGTGGCGCTGGCCGTCGTGCTGGCCATCGCGACCGTATGGTGGTTCGTGACGGCCCGCCGGACCTACCGCGGCCCGATCAGCTACGGCACCCCCGAGGAACTGGCCGCCATGGAAGAGGACCTGTAGGCATGAACCAGGATGAGAGGGCCGGCACGGGCCCGGACGAGGCGGCGCGGCTGGAGATCGGCCGCGCCACCGCCACCGACTTGCCGGTCTTCGAGTCCTGGGCCGCCGGCGAGGGCTGGAATCCCGGCCCCGCCGACGGCGAATGCTTCCTGGCTCAGGACCCTGACGGGTTCTTCGTCGGCCGGATCGACGGCCGGCCGGTGTCGGCGGTGTCGGTGGTGAACTACGGGGAGGACTTCTCCTTCCTCGGGTTCTACCTCGTACACCCGGACTTCCGGGGCCGGGGACACGGCTACGCGACCTGGCAGGCCGGGCTGGAGCACGCCGGAGACCGCGTGATCGGGCTGGACGGCGTGCTGGACCAGCAGGACAACTACCGGCGCTCCGGATTCGAGCTCGCGCACCGCAACATCCGTTACGTCGGGCCGGCCGCGGCGGTGGCCACGACGACGTCCGGCGGCGCGACGATCGTGCCGGCCGACCAGGTCGGCCGGCACGCGATCGAGGCCTACGACGGCGGCCGCTTCCCGGCCGAGCGTCCGGTGTTCCTGGACCGCTGGCTGTCGGCGCCGGGGCACATCGCGTACGCCGCCGTGGCCGACGGCGGGCTCGTGGGGTACGGCGTCATCCGACCGGCACCGGCGTTCGCGAAGGTCGGCCCGCTGTTCGCCGACACCCCGGAGATCGCCGAGGCCTTGTTCACGGCTCTGGTCTCCGGGCTCGCGGCGGCCTCCGAACCCGGGACTCCGCTCGACGTGGCGCTGGACGTGCCGGAGCCGAACGCGGCGGCGGTGGCGCTGGCCGAGCGGTACGCGATGAAGCCCAGCTTCGAGACGGCGCGGATGTACACCGGCCCGGTGCGCGCCATGGATCTGGCGACGGTCTTCGGGATCACTTCCTTCGAACTCGGCTGATCCGCCCCGCCCCCGACAGAACATTCTGGCGAAGGCCCGCCGCGCCGTCCGTCCGCACACTCCCGGATGGCGCATCCCGGACTGCGCGCGCCACCCTCGCACCGGATGCTGCGAAGGTGTCGACCTATCTCTTCCGGATCGCGCGCTGGTCGTTCCACCGGCGGCGGCGGGTGCTCGCGGCGTGGCTGATCATCGTCGTCGTCATGATCATCGTGGCCGGCGCCAGCGGCGGGAAGACCAACGACGAGTTCACCATCCCCGGCACCGAGTCCCAGCACGTCACGGACCTGCTGGAGCAGAAGCTGCCGGCCTTGGGCGGCGCCCAGACGACCGTCGTGTTCGCCACCCCGAACGGCGTGAAGGTCACCGATCCCGGGCCCATGTCCGGGATCGAGCAGTCGATGGCGAACATCGCCAAGGTGCCGGGGGTCTCGCAGGTGGCGGACCCCTTCCAGGGCGGGCCGATCTCGCAGAACGGCCAGGTGGCGCTGGGCAACGTCCAGTGGACCAAGCAGCCGGCCGACATCAAGGACTCCACGCTGGACCAGATGAAGGCCGCCGTCGCCCCGGCCGAGGCGGCGGGGGTGCAGGTCGAGTACAACGGCAGCGTGTACCCCGGGTGGCGGGTCGTGCCCTCGGAGCTGCCCGAGCTGGTCGGGCTGATCATCGCCTTCATCATCCTGCTGATCACGTTCGGCTCGCTCGCGGCGTCCGGGCTGCCGATCATGACAGCCGTGATCGGCGTGCTGATCACGGTCATGACGATCACCGCGCTGGCCGCCGTGATGACCATCGCCTCCACCTCGACCACCGTCGCGATCATGCTGGGCCTGTCCACCGGCATCGACTACGGCCTGTTCATCATCGGCCGCCACAGAGACGGCGTCCTGCGCGGAATGCGGCCCTACGACGCCGTGGGCCTGGCCGCGGGCACCGCCGGCGGCTCGGTGGTCTTCGCCGCGCTGACGGTCATCATCGCGCTGTGCGGCCTGGCCGTGGTCGGCATCCCCTTCCTGACCATCATGGGCGTGGCGGCGGCGGGCGCGGTGTTCCTGTCCCTGCTGCTCTCGCTGACCCTGATCCCGGCGATGCTCGGATTCGCGGGCGACCGGCTCAAGAACTTCTCCCGCCTCCCCTTCGGCAGGGACCACTCCGAGCGCATCGCGAAGCAGTCGGTCCAGGCGCCGGAGAAGTCCAGGGGCTGGCGCTGGGCCCGGTTCGTGGTCCACCACCGGATCACGGTGCTGATCACCGGTGTGCTGGCCCTGCTGGTGCTGGCCCTGCCGGCCACCCAGGTGGAACTCGGCCTGCCCGGGGCCTCGTCGAACCCCAAGAGCAACACCTCCCGCAAGGCCTACGACATCACCACCGCGGCCTTCGGGCCCGGCTTCAACGGCCCGCTGCTGGTCGTGGCCGACGGGGTGACCTCGCAGCAGCAGGTGCAACAGATCGCCGCGGGCCTGGCCAAACAGCCGGGCGTGGCCGCCGCCACCCCGGTGGCACAGAACGGCGACACCGCGGTGATCCGCGTCATCCCGACCACCGGCCCCAACGACACCCAGACCGCGACCCTGGTCCACCACCTGCGCGACAACCGCACCGCGATCGCCGCCGGCAGCGGCGCGAGCATCCTGATCGGCGGCCTGACCGCGTCGAACATCGACGTCTCGGCGAAACTGTCCTCGGCCCTGCCGATCTTCCTGGCGGTCGTCATCGGCCTGGCCTTCATCCTGCTGACCTTCGCCTTCCGCACCATCTGGGTCCCGATCAAATCGATCATCGGCTTCCTGCTGTCGGTCGGCGCGGCCTTCGGCTGCACAGTCGCCCTGTTCCAGTGGGGCTGGGGCCAGACCCTGTTCAACGTCACCAAATCCGAGACCATCAGCTTCCTGCCGATCATCATGATCGCCATCATCTTCGGCCTCTCCAGCGACTACGAAGTCTTCGTCGTCAGCCGCATCAAGGAGGACTTCACGCAGAAGGGCGACGCGGTCGAGGCGGTCCGCCGCGGCACCGGCCGCGCCGCCCGCGTGGTGACCGCGGCGGCGCTGATCATGTTCTCCATCTTCGTGGCCTTCATCGTCTCCCCCACCCCGACGATCAAGGTGATCGGCTTCAGCTTCGCCGCCGGCGTGTTCCTGGACGCCTTCGTCGTCCGGCTCACCCTGGTCCCGGCCGTGATGGCGCTGGCGAAGTCCGGCTTCTGGTACCACCCGCAGTGGTTCGCGAAGTACGTGCCGGACCCGGACATCGAGGGCGAGCAGCTGCAGGAGCAGCTGGAGCACCACGAAGGGGTCGCGGCCACCATCGATGTGGATCCGCGCGAGATTCCGCCGGCAGGCTGAGAAGCCCGACGGCCGCGGCGATCATCCCCGTGATCTCCGCGGCCGTCGCTTTCGTCCTTACGGCGCGACCGCGCTGAACGCCGCGTAGTAGCCACCACTCTGCCCGGAGGCGGTCGGGTGGTAGGAGTCCCCGACGTCGGTGACGTCCACCGAGTGCAGCCACTCGTTGAAGAAGTCGCACAGTTCGTGTCCGTGGAACTGGCCGCGGACATCGGCGAACGTGTCGCCGGCGTTCGTGGCCGCGGTGGATATCTGCGTGTCCAACAGGTCCGCGGCGTTGTTCAGCGCGCTGCGGTCGGTGCCGGACAGGCCCGGGCAGTACCAGGAGTGCCCCAGGTCATACAGCTCGGGGTAGCCCAGGACCACCACGTGGGCGGACGGCGCGGCCTGGCGGATCGCCGCGAAGGTGTTCGCCAGCCGGCCCGGCAGGATGCTCTTGGCCTGCGCGGTCGCGGTGTTGATCGCGTTCAGGCAGGCGCTGTCGGAGTCCAGGACGCAGGTCTCCATCACCGAGGAGAAGCCGACGTCGTTGCCGCCGATGGTGATGCTCACCAGGGTGGTCGAGGAGCTCAGGGCCGAGATCTGGTTGTTCAGCACGTCCTGGGTGGTGGCGCCGGAGCAGGCGACCGAGACGTAGCTGGCCGGGTGGCGGCTGTTCGCCCACAGCTGCGAGTAGGCGTTGGTGCTGCGGTCGCAGCTGCCGCTGGACGAGATGTAGCTCCCGGCGCCGACGCCGGAGGAGTACGAGTCGCCCAGGGCCACGTAGTGGTCGGCCGCGGTCGCCGAGGCGTTGGTGCCCATGAACGTCACGACGGCGGTGAGCGCCGCCGTCAGCATGAACAGGCCGCGCCGGAGCGACGGTCTGCGCGAGCGGTGGGGTCGGTGGGTAGTCAGCACTGAGTGCCTCCACAGGGGTGGGGATGTGGGGTGCCGCACTGTTTGAATAGCACGACATCAGGGCCCTGTGAAGGATAGTTTCGGGCGGGTCACAGGCAACGGAAATGACAGACGAAAGTTCGCCGTACTGCTTGTGACCCGCGGTCGTCGGCCCGCGCGGGAAAGCCGCGCGCGCGCCGCTAAGAAGTGAAAATGGGCGCCCTGGCTTATGGGTGGGTGGGGGTGGGGGTGGGGGTGTTGGTGCGGTTGGGTGGTGGGTTTTAGAGGCTTTTACGGCTTCGCGCATGGTTTTGCGGGATCCGTTGGTGGCGCAGGTCGGTGCTGGTGCTGGTTTCGCGGGGCGGTGGTGGTGTGGGTAGGTGGTCGGGTCTACTGCGAAAAGTCAAGGTCAAGGGCTACAGGCGCCTCCGGCGGCGCCTGCGCGGCGAGCGGCCTCGCTCCGGGGAGTGGGGGGCCGCGCTGCTAGGCGGCGGACGCTGCTTGTGGTCGCCTCTGTCCCGGATTCCCCGTCGCATCGTCGCCTTACGGAAGCAGACCGGTCCGGTGGTATCAAGTCGGATCGCCCAGCTGGTGGCCGGGTATCAGCGACTTGACACCACCGGCCCGGCCTGCTTGGCTTCGCCCGCCGAAGCGACGGGGAATCCGGGACAACCCCGCCTGTGGGAAGAGTTCCCGCGCCTCGCGCACACACCGCCTGGCCGCCGCTGTGCCTCACCGGGTGGACCCCGTCCACACCACAGACCGGGGTTGTCCCGGATTCCCCGTCGCTTCGGCGGTGCTTGCACAACCATCCCGGACTGGGTGGTGTCCAGCCGGACGAAACCGGTGGCCAGCAACAGTGATCCGGCTTGACACCGCCCAGGCCGGGATGGTTCCCTCCGGGCGACGAAGCGGCGGGGAATCCGGGACGAAGGCGACCACAAGCAGCGTCCGCCGCCCGACTACGCGGCCCCCACTCCCCGGAGCGAGGCCGCTCGCCGCGCAGGCGCCGCCGGAGGCGCCCTTCAGCTCTTGACCTTGCCCTTGCCCTTGACTGTCGCAGTTGACCTTGACTATCGCAGTAGACCCGACCACCTACCCACACCACCACCGCCCCGCGAAACCAGCACCATCCCCGACCCGCGCCACCAACGGATCCCGCAAAACATGCGCGAAGCCGTAAAAAGCCCCTAAACCCACCACCCAACCGCACCAACACCCCCACGCCGCCCCACCCCGATCCACCCGAGCCCATCCGACCCACACGTGAGTCAGGGGCGCCGTCGTTCGCGGCAGCCGATCTCCCGCCGGCTTGCCGGCTTCCTTACGCCGGAACGACGCGGTAGTCGAGGGTGTCCAGCACGGTCGCCGCGTGGGCGCGCAGCTGGTCCACGGAATCGGCGGTCACCGAGAAGGTGAAGAAGAAGTTCTCGATGTCCAGGCTCTTGATCTGGAAGCCGTTGAGGAGCTTGACGCCGATGACGCCGGGCAGGGCCAGCAGGTCGGCCTCGGTGCTCCTGATGTCGACGGTGCCGACCTCGTGGGCCTCCACGTCCATCCAGCCGATCAGCGGCTGCTCGCGCAGCGGCCCCAGGTCCTGCGGGGCGTAGCGGCCCAGGGCCATGGAGACGACCGCCTCGATCGCGTCGATGCCGCTGATCTCCTGGATCGCCCTGGGTATCTGGCCGCCGCCGGGGCGGGGGTTGATCTCGATCAGCTCGGTGCGGCCGTCCGGCGAGCTGCGGCCTTCGAAGTGCAGCCAGATCTGGTCCAGGCCGAGGTCGGTGCACAGGGTGCTGACCTGCTCGCACAGGACGCGCACGCCTTCGCGGACGTAGTCCGTCTGCGGCGGGTGGTACTCCAGGCCCGCGTCGTGGTGCGTGACCTCGTCGTGGTCGGGCTTCTCGACGGCCAGGACCGGGTGGAAGCGGCCGTTCAGCACGGGGCCGTCCACGGAGAACTCGATGCCGGGCAGGTACTCCTCGAAGATCATCTCGATGCCGCCGGCGCCGGAGTCCGCCAGGTGCCGCAGGTAGGCGGACAGCTCGGCCGGGCTGTCGGCCCGCTTGACCAGGTATGAGGCTCCTGAGACGCGGGCCGGCTTGGCGATCGCGGGGAAGAAGTCCACGGTGTCCGGGTCGCCGGAGTACCGGATGGCCGACAGGCCCAGGGCCCGCATCCGGTCCCGGACCGCGAGCTTGCTCGCGATCACGGTGCGGCCGGCGTCGCCGCCGCGCAGGCCGTAGTGCCCGGCGACCGCGTGGTGCCACCCGATCAGCTTCTCGACCATGTTGACGGCCGCCACCAGGTCCAGGCCGCGCTCGTCGATGCGCTCCAGCAGGGTCGGGAGCTCCTCGCTGTCCCAGTCGAACACGACGTGCTCGTCGCACAGGACCGCGTTGGGGTCGTCCGGGAGATTGGAGACCAGCACCGGACGCAGATCCCGGGCCCGCAGCTCTTTGACGGCCGGGCCGATGTTGCCGATGGCTTTCCAGGAGAGGATGAGGACGGATTTCATATAGGTCGCCTCCGCGGGCCGGGTTGGATTGCTTGATTACTCGCCAGCATTGAGGTTCGCACAAGAGAAGTCCGGGGGAGAATAAGCGGGCTGAGTAGCCGTGCGGAACGCGGTAAATGCAATACGTCCTCGCCGATGAGTCTGATGCGGACGTTTGTTCCGGCGGCGGGGCCGTAGCGTCCTTGGGTATGTCCGAAATCGAGCAACTGAATTTCGACCGGCTGGATCCCGGAGTGAAGAAGGAGCTCCGGGAACTTTGCCGCCTCGACGACTACCACGGCCCGCTGGCAATCCTCTTCGAATACGCGCTGATCGCCGCCTCCGTCGCGTTGTGCGTGGCCGGCTCGTACTGGTTCTATCCGGTGGCCCTGGTCGTCATCGGATCCACGCAGCGCTTCATGGCGCATTTCCTGCACGAGGCGGCGCACAAGGTTCTGGCCGGCAACAAGGCGCTGAACCTGATCGGCGGCTCGGTGCTCTCCGGCTACCTGGTGTTGCACCTGTTCGGGCCCTACCGCAGTTCGCACGTCGGCAACCACCACCGCAACCTGGGCGACGGCCAGAGCGATCCGGACTACAGCTTCCACATCGAGTGCGGCTTGTACGACATCGACCGCTCCGACCGCAACTTCTTCTACAAGGACCTCCTGCTGTCTGTCCTCGGACTGCGCACCGTGTCCTACCTCAACTACGTGGCCCGCGAGCGCATCTTCTGCGACAGCTCGAAGCTGACGGTCTCGGTCCCGATATCCCTGCGCCGCGAGCGCGTCGTCCTGCTCGCCGAATGGGCCGCGATCATCGGCCTGTGCGCCTGGTTCGGCTGGCTGCCGCAGCTGGCCCTGTTCTGGTTCGTGCCCCTGCTCACCACCAACGCCGCCATCGGCTGGCTCGCCGAGCTCTCCGAGCACTACCCGATGCCCGAAAGCGAGCGGCAGCCGCTGCTGCTGACCCGCAACCGCCACGGCCGCCTCCTGGAGTGGTTCCTGATCAGCCGCCACAACGACCGCTACCACCTGGTCCACCACCTGAACACCGGCATCCCGCACTGGAACCTGGGCAGGGCCCACCGCGTGATGCTCCGCGACCCCGGCTACGCGGCCTGGGACGGCCTCTGGGCCGGCGCCTTCACCCGCCCCCGCAACCGCCGGGACAAGGAGACCGTCATCAGCTACGCCGCGAAGTACCGCCAGTGGCGCAGAAACGGCGGCGACCCGGCCGTCGCGAGCCCGACCTTCGCGCGCCTGATGATGCTGGCCGCCGAGGCGCCGACGCTCGACCCGGCCACCGAGTCGGCGAGGTGGCGCGTCACCGCGGATGTCGGGTGATGGGTCGGCGTATCGGGTCCTCTGAGCTGATGCTCGGAGGACCCTTTTTGGGTTGCTGCCAGGAGTCGTTTGGACGAGGCGGCGGGTTGTGTCGGTCGATGTGGCGAGGTGTCGGTGGATCAGTTGCTTGATGCGTCACACAAGTCCGCGCAAGAAAGTGGCGCCGCGGTCGCCCGCGACGCCACTTTCTTGCTGCGGCCTATCAGCTGGCCGGCAGGACCCCGAAGTTCCGCCGTGCGATCGAGACCGCCAGGTCCTGCACCGCGAACGCGGTCATGTAGTACCCCTGGCACGACATGTCGGGCGCCAGCGTCAGCGTGAACTCCGCCTCGCCCTCGCCGCCGGCGCCGATGCGCACCTTGCGCAGGTCCGGGGTGATCGTGCACTCCTGGCGTCCGTAGGCCGCGAAGAAGAGGCCGAGACGCAGGATGCCGGGGCGGGCCTCGCGGACCGTCACCTTCACCTGCTGGGTGGTGCCCTGGACGGCCACTTCCTCGGTGTGGACCTGGAGTGCGGGGGCGTCGGGGAGGCGGAAGGACACGTCGCCGCAGCGGGTGCAGACCACGCCCTCGGTGTCCAGGGCGGTGGGGACGAGGCTGCGGCGGATGTAGCGCTCGGCGGGGCGGCCGCACTGGCAGCGGATGTGCGTGATCGAGGCCTTGTCGATGCGGCTGCGGTCGCCGAAGTAGGCGAAGCTGTTGCTCAGTTCGTTGTCCGGGTCCTTCGTGTACTGCGTCGCGACCGCCATGTCCAGCGATTGCAGGTCGTCCATCAGGCTGCGCACGGTCGCGGTGCGGTCGCGGTGGACCGCCAGGTCGCGGCGCGAGACCTGGTTCTCGATCTTGGTGGCGAGTTTGCCGAGGCGGGGACGCAGCGGGCTGTTGGGGGACAGCAGTCCGCCGGCCAGGTACGCGGTCAGGCGGGCGGCGGTGGTGAGCAGCAGTGGTTCCGGTGCCTTGTCCGGCGGCTCCGGGGCGACCCCCGCATCGTCGCCCATGCCGAAGTGGACGTAGGCCGGGAACGCCTCCGACATCCCGATGCTCGTGTTGAGCGCGGTCACGGACGAGGCGTGCGCCAAGGCCGCCTCCGCCCACGCGTCGTTCTCCGCACGCCCCGAGTCGTGGACCGTGATCGCGCCGACGATGTCCTTCGCGGTCCCGTCGACGGCGTTCAGCACCAGCTGGTACTTCGGGTCGTAGACGGCCGCGTCCGCGAACGGGCTGTTGTTGCACGAGCTCAGCACGACCTCGGCCGCGCGCACGTCCCGCAGCTGGATCAGCTTGTCCATGGGCTTGTAGCACAGGCCCGTCGTGGCGCAGATCGGCGCGATCTGCGACGCGTCGCGGCCGACGGCCTCGTTCAGCCCGCAGATGGTGAAGTCCGCGAGGTTGAGCGAGTCGTCCTTGCCGTGTCCCTGGAGGAAGAGCCGCCGCCACCGGGTGCCCAGCAGCTCGGCCTTGACGTCCGAGGTCTCCACGCCCCGCTCGTCGCGCAGCTGGATGCCGCTGTGCGACAGCCCGCGGTCGACGCCGGTGTACATGCCGAGTTCGCGGACGTCCGAAGCGGTGTGCACGTACTGCTTCGCCGTGAACCAGGCCAGCGATGCCGCGTCCCGGCCGGTGAGGAACGTCAGCCGCACCTCCGGCCGGCGTGCCGCGGCCCGCACCAGCGGCCAGATGAGGTCCACGGTGAAGTGCTCGTAGAGGCTGGCGATGAGCAGGGAGTACACCCCGCCCTCGCCGGCCCCGTCGGTCGTGTCGGTCCCGGTGGCTCCGTCGGCCTGCCGCGCCCACAGCGCGTCGAGCAGCGCCGGCCCGAGCTCGTCCTCGGCGAGCCAGGTGCGCGCACACGGCGCGATGAGCGCGGCCACTCCGGCCGGCAGCGTCTCGGGCCTGAGCACGATCCCGTAGGTGCGCGCCACCGGCCGGCTGACCTCCCCGTACAGGGAGACCGCACGCTCGACGGAGGCTGCGAGGTCAGCCCGCCCGCCGGTCCACACCGGGACGGTCGTGGACGAGGGAGCAGCGAGGAACTCCTCAACGGCCGCCGCGTAGGAGGCGGCGTCGTCCAGGACTGAGAACGGCGAGGACGTCATGGTTGCCGTCCCGACGCCGGCAGCATGGGATTCGGACTGCATGAGGTGTGTCTCCTTGGAGCGAAGTGGTCAGGTTCGGCGGCGCCCTGGGCGCCGCTACTGCGTCGGCGGCCGCAACCGCAGTCCGTGCATGCCGCCGTCCACGGCCAGCACCGTGCCCGCGGTCCCGCCGGACAGCGGGCTGGCCAGGTAGGCGATCGCCCCGGCCACCTCGTCCGCGGACACCAGGCGTCCGGCCGGCTGGAAGGCGTTCATCGCCGCCCGGGCCGCGGCCGGATCCGGCAGCGCGTCCATCTGCCGGTCCACCCAGGGGGTGTCGGCCGTGCCGGGGGCCACGCAGTTGACCCGGATGCCCTCGCGGACGTGGTCCGCCGCCATGGCCAGGGTCAGCGCGTAGACGGCGCCCTTGCTCGCCGAGTACAGCACGCGCTGCTGCATCCCGGCCCAGGCGACGATGGAGCACGTGTTGACGATCGCCGCGGCCGGCGAGCGCCGCAGGTGCGGCACCGCGTGCCGCGCCACCCGGACCATGCCGACCACGTTGACGTCCAGCACGCCGAGCCACTCCGCGTCGGAGTTCCCGGTGATGTCGCCGATCGCCGGGATGCCGGCGTTGTTCACCACGACGTCCAGCCGGCCGAACCGCTCGACCACGGACTCCACGGCCCAGGCCACCCGGTTGTCGTCGGTGACGTCGACCTCGATCCCGACGACGCCCTCGGGGAGCCCGTCCGGTTTGAGGTCGAACACCGCGACCTCGGCGCCCCGGCTGTGCAGCAGCTTCGCCGTGGCCAGACCGATCCCCGAGGCGCCGCCGGTGACGATGGCCACCAATCCCTTGAAGTCGTTCACCTTTTACTCCTGTCGTTGACTCAGAGACGGCCCAGATCTGTTCAGGACGGCCCAGATCTGTTCAGGACGGCCCAGCAGCCGCCGCGACCGCGACCGGCGGACGCAGCCGCAGGTTGTACATGCCGCCGTCCACCGCCAGCACCGTGCCGGTCGTCCCGCCGGAGCGCGGACTGGCCAGGTAGGCGATCGCCCCGGCGACCTCGTCGGTGGACACCAGGCGCCCGGCCGGTTGGAAGGCCAGGTACTCGGCCCGGGCGGCCTCGGGGTCCTCGGCCTGGCCCAGCTGCCGGTTCACCCACGGCGTGTCCACCGCGCCGGGGGAGACGCAGTTGACCCGGATGCCCTCGCGCACGTAGTCCGCAGCCATCGCCAGCGTCAGCGCGTGCACGGCGCCCTTCGTGGTCGAATACAGCGCCCGCTGCGCCATCCCGGCCCAGCCGACGATCGAGCCGGTGGTGACGATCGCCGCGGCCGGGGAGCGCCGCAGGTGCGGCACCGTGTGCCGGATGACCCGGACCATCCCGATCACGTTGACGTCCAGGACCCGGGCCCATTCCTCGTCGCTGTTCGTGGCGACGTCTCCGTAGGCCGGGATCCCGACGTTGCTCACCACGACGTCCAGCCGGCCGAACCGCTCGACGACGGCGTCCACGGCGGAGGCGACCGAGGCGTCGTCGGAGACGTCCGCCTCGATCCCCACGATCCCCTCCGGCAGGTCGCCGGGCCGGCGGGCCAGCACGGCGACCTGGGCACCTCGGCGGGCGAGCAGTTCGGCCGCGGCCAGTCCGATCGCCCCCGACCCGCCGGTGACGATCGCCACCAGGCCGTCGAAGTCGGTGTCGAACTCAACAGCGGTGTCGAACTCGAAAGCGGTGTCGTACCCGCCGAGTATGGGCTCTGACATGGTTCTCCTCGATCGGTTCTACAGCTCGGTGTACGCCATGATCAGGACGTCCCGGTGGGCCGGCTCGCCGACCCGCTCCGGGTGCACCGAGGTGACCTCGTGCAGGGTGGTGCGGTCGTCGCTGAGCAGGATCTCGCCGGGCTCGGAGAGCTGCGTGGTGATCAGACACTCGCCGTCCTCGGTGTAGACCGAGCTGTCCCCGCCGACCACGTTGGTGCGGCCCAGGAGCAGGGCCGTGATGAAGGTGGCGCCGTCCTTGTGGCGGCCCTCAGGGGTCGGCAGGCCGGCCTGGTCCTGCGTCGCGGTGATCCGGATCGGGGTGACCTTGATGTTCCACTTCTTGACGTCCTCGACGCCGCTGAAGATGAGGGCCAGCTCCATCAGCACCTTGCGGAACAGCGGGTCGTCGAGGAATCCCGCGGTCAGCGGCTCGTAGACCCGGTCGATGCCGCCGTTCAGCTTGTTGACATCGGCTTCCTGGCGGTACGGACCGTGCTGGAGCAGGATGAGGCGCTCGGCCTCGACATCGATCACGAACTGGTCGTAACGCCGGAACCGGTAGGTCCCGCCGTCGGCCATGTAGGTGTCGAGCTCGAGGTCCTCCCAGTTCTCGGCGAAACGGGCCCAGTCCTGGGCGGTGGAGTTCGTCAACGACGCGAACTTCTCGGCGCCGACGAGGTGGGTGCCGGAGTCGGCGAGGTTCTTGACGGCGTCGAGCGTGACGCTGAAAAGTGCGCTGTCGGTGCTCACTCGCCCCAGTCCTCCTCGACCTCGGGCGCCAGGGCCAGCACCGTGGGGTTCAGCGCCACGATCTCCAGCTCGCTGCGGCAGCCGGCGCACTCGAGGATCTCGTTCAGGCGCGCCGAGTCGGTGAGGTCCACCGGCTCCTCGCACTCCGGGCAGGCCTGGGCCTGGGCGACGTTCGTGGTCATGAGATGAGCTCCTTGTCGTGATCGGGCGTGACGGAGCGGGCCGCCGTGTGCAGGGCGGTACGGACCGCCCCCGCGACCCGCTCCGCGGTGAGGTCGTAATGCCTGACGAGGTGTTCCTGGTTGCCGACCTCGCCGACGAAGGTGTCGGGCACGCCGAGTCGCAGTACCCTGACGGGCTCGGTCTCGGCCAGCGCCTCGGCCACCGCGCCGCCCAGGCCCCCGCTGCGCCAGTGCTCTTCGAGGGTCACCACGAGCCGGGTCGGGCGGGCCGCGGCGGCCAGCGTCGCGGTGTCCAGCGGCCGCAGCGTGTGCATGTTCAGCACGCAGGCCTGGACGCCGTCCGCGGCCAGGGCGTCCGCCGCGGCCAGGCAGGCGAGCACCGGGTAGGGGCCGCAGGCGACGAGCACGACGTCGTCACCGTGCCGCAGGGTCTGCGCCTGGCCGATGACCGGGGGCGGGCCGTCGGGCAGGGGCGGGGTGGGCTTGCGGCCGAGCCGGACGTAGAGCGGTCCGGGCAGGTCCACGCTCTGCTCGACGAACGCCTCCGTGGCGGCGGCGTCCGCCGGCACCACCACGGTCATCCCGGGCAGCACCCGCATGACCGCGAGGTCTTCCAGCGCCTGGTGCGTCGGGCCGAGGTGGCCGGCGGCCAGACCGCCGTGGGTGGCCATGATGCGGACCGGCAACCGGTTGTAGGCGATGTCTATCTTGATCGCCTCCAGGGCCCGGGACGCGGCGAAGGCGGCCATCGTGTTGACGAACGGCACGCGCCCGCACGCGGCCATCCCGGCGGCCACGCCCATCAGGTTCTGCTCGGCGATGCCGATGTTGAGGTACTGCTCGCCCGCCTCGGCGACGTGATCGGCGCCGAACAGGCCGGTGTCGGAGTCCAGGCACATCAGCTCGGGATGCCGGCCCAGCAGCGGAAGCAGGGTGTCGCGGTACGCCTCGCGCGTCGCGCGGCTCATCCCGGGACTCATCCCAGAACCTCCGGGCGTCGCAGGGCACTGAGTGCCCGGGCGTGGTTGCGCGGCGAGAGCGTCACATAGTGGCTGGAGCTGCGGCCGGCCAGGAACGGCAATCCGTGGCCCTTGACCGTGCGCGCGATGAGCACGCTCGGCTTGCCGGGCTCCCACGGCGCCGCGCCGAGGTGGTGCGCGAGCGCGGCCGGGTCGTGCCCGTCCACGTCGCGGACCGCCCACCCGAAACTGCTCCAGCGCTCGGCCAGCGGCTCCATCGGGGCGATGCCCTCGGTGGCGCCGGTCAGCTGCAGGCCGTTGCGGTCCACGATCGCGACCAGCCGGTCCAGCCGCAGCGAGGCGGCCGCGATCGCGGCCTCCCACACCGAGCCCTCCTGCAACTCGCCGTCGCCGAGCAGCACGAAGCTGCGCGCGCAGCGGCCGGCGTACCGGTTGGCGAGCGCGAAGCCGCAAGCCAGGGCGAGCCCGTGGCCGAGCGACCCGGTCGGCAGTTCCACGCCGGGCACCGCGCGCACGGGATGGCCCATCAGCCGGCTGCCGGGGCGGCCGTAGCCGGCGAGCTCGGCCACCGGGAAGAAGCCCCGCTCGGCCAGCGTCGCGTACAGGCCGACGGCGGCGTGGCCCTTGCTGAGCAGGAAACGGTCGCGATCCGGATCCTCCGGCCGCTCCGGATCCACGTTCAGCACCGAGAAATACAGCGCGGTGAGCACATCGGCGCAGGAGAACGCCCCGCCGAGATGGCCGCCTTCGGGCCCGGCGCACATGTCGACGACGTGCGAGCGGATGCGCGCGGCGATCGCCTCAAGGTGCTCCAGCGCCTCCGGCGCCTCCCGCTCCAGGAGCTGCGTGCCCGTCATGACGCCGCCTTCGCCAGCGTGGCCACCATGTCGCCGGCGGCCCACACCTTCTCGAAGGCCTCCGCGTACCGGCCGAGCAGATCGCCGGCTCCCGGATTGAGGTGGCGCTTCTGGATGGTCAGGGAATCGGCGATGACCGCACGGGTCACCGGATAGCCCTCGCCCGCGGTGGTCCCCGCCGCCCCGGTCAGCGCCCACGGGTGGTGCCCCACGCCGAAGCCGAGCCGGTCGACGAACACCTTCTGGTCGGGCAGGGGCATCAGCTGGTACTGGGACACCGGCACGCCCTCGGCACGCAGCAGCCGGCGCAAAGTCGAGCGCAGCGCTTCGGGCCGCACGCCGTCCAAGCCGAACGCGGCCGGGTCGAAGCGGAACCGCAGGATGTGCCAGACATGCGTGGTGTCCGGGAGCGCGGTCGGGATCCGCAGGCCCGGCAGCTTCGCCAGCCGCGCGAGGAACGCGGTGATGTTGGCCTGCCGGGCGCGCTCGTAGTCCTCGAAGCGGGTCAGCTGGGAGCTGGTGAACGCGGCCTGCAGGCCGTTCATCTTGTGGTTCCAGCCCAGACCGTAGGACACGTAGTCGCGCTCGCGCCCGGCCTCGATCACCTCGCCGAACTGCCGGCCCCGGCGCATCGCCGCGGCCAGTCCGGCGTCGCCGGTCACCAGCAGACCGCCCTCGCCGCAGGTCGGGATGTTCTTGCTGACCTGCAGGCTGAACGAGCCCGCGGCCCCGATCGAGCCGACCGGCCGGCCGCGGTGCGTGGCCCCGGGGGCCTGGGCCGCGTCCTCCAGGACCGGGATGCCGTGCCGCGCGGCGATCGCCATGATCCGGTCCATGTCGGCCGGGGCGCCGTGCAGGTGCACCGGGATGATCGCCGCGGTCCGGTCGGTGATCCGGCGCTCGAGGTCGTCCGGGTCGAGGTTGAAGGTGACCGGGTCGATGTCGGCGAACACGGGCACCGCCATCTGGTGCACCGGTGCCAGCCCGGTGGCGATGAAGCTCAGCGCGGGCACGATCACCTCGTCGCCCGGCCCGACGCCCAGCGCGGACAAGGCCAGCGACAGCGCCGCGGTGCCGTTGGACACCGCGACGCAGTGCTCGTAGCCGAACTGCCGGGCCCAGTCCTGCTCCAGGGCCGACACCGGGTTGTCCCCGTCGGTGTCGGACACCAGCCGTGCGCCGTCCAGCGCGGTCATCACGGCTTTGCGATCGTCGTCCTCGACCAGCGGCCATTCCGAGCGGCGCAGGTGCTTGGGCACGACCGCCGTTCCGCCGAATGCTGCGAGCTTGCTCATCATTCTCCCGTTCACGAGGTCACGGCGGCCGAACCAGCCGTACCGCGGGCGGTCAGGGCGGTTCAGGGGCGCGCAGAGATGCTCAGAGTTCAGAGGTGCTCAGCGCCGCTCGGAGCCGCTCAGAGGCGGTCCGCGGCCGCGCCGACGGCGTCGTACGCGCGCGCGTAGTTCGCGCGCAGCGCGGTGGTGTGGTGGGCGATGTCGGACGCGGCCGCCTTGGGGTCCGGCAGGCCGTGCGCGCCGGTGAACCGCAGCCCGGTCCAGGCGTGTGCGACGAGTTCGACCGCGCGGCCGGCCCCGGCCAGCTGCGGGTCGTCCCACTGCCGGCCGCAGCGGCGCAGCAGTTCGCCGTGCAGCGAGGCCTGCGCCTGCATCGCCCAGCCGAACGGATACAGCTCGGTCAGCGCGTCGGCGTCCCCGGCGCGGCAGCGCTCCAGCAGCTCCTTGGTGAAGGCGTCGAACCCGGCCAGCCCGGTCCGCGCGGCGATGCCCGAGGCGTTCGCCTCGATGTCGGCGCGCAGGTAGCCGCCGAGCAGCTCGGGGGTCAGCGGCGCGGGGGTGGCGTCGAGCCGGACGTCCAGGCAGCGCCGGCCGATCTGCGACGCGCTGAAGAACGCGTCCTGCCAGTCGGCCGGGTTCAGCGAACCCCAGCTGCGCAGGAACTCCCCGATCGGCACGGCACCGCGGAACGCCGGGGGCATCGCGTCGGAGACGTACACCACCCCGCGGGTCTCATCGAGGCCGTAGACCACGACCAGATGCGCGGCGTGCACATCGCCGTAGGCGGGCCGGAAGGGCAGATGGAAGTTGTCCACGGCGGCGATCACCAGCCGGTCCTCGGCCAGCGTCTGCCGCACCTCCTGCCACACGTCGTCCTCGTCGGCGGGCTGCCACCAGCGCGCGTGCAGCTCGTGGTGCGGGGCCAGCGCGGCACCCAGATCGATCTCGCCGGCGGCATCCGGTACGCACGGGTAGTAGAACTCTTCGGAACGGATATCGCCCGGCAGGTGCAGGAACCGCCAGCTGGCGCCGAGCACGGACAGCGGATCGACGCCCGCCCGGGCCAGCACGGTGCCGAACGTGGCCTGCAGGCAGCTGACCAGATCGCGGTACCACCACTCGGGCTCCGGGCCGCGGATCATCGAGGTCCGCGTCGTCATCTCGGCGGTCATGTCAGACCTCCGCCCGCTGAAGGGTGATCGCGAAGATGTGCAGCGCGACGTTGCGGGGCAGCAGCAGGCCGGTCATCGCGGCCCGCCGGGTGACCGGCACGCGCTGCGCCCACATCATGGCCGGCACGCCTCGCTGCACGTGGTGCGGGTAGTGCATGGCCAGGCTCTCGAAGGCCTTCACCTCGCCGAACCACGCCGGCGCGCCCCAGAAGTCGGAGATCCGCACCTTCTCGGCGTCCACCGAGCCGTCGGCGAAACTCAGGTCCATGCAGTCCTCCGCCCGCCGCTCGGAGGCGGCGAGCAGGTGGATCCAGTCGTAGCGGCCCTCCGGGACCTTGATGAACTGCCCGGACGAGCGGATGTTGTCCGGCCCTTCGCCGACCGGGGGGAATTCGAAGGGGACGCCGTCCACCTCCACGAGGCTCCCGCCCGCGGGCAGGTATTCCGCCGCGAACGAGTTTCCCCATACGTTGAAAGCCCCCGCTTTGGTCTCCGTCGCCGCGGAGATGGCTTTGTTGTTGCGATGGCCGGAGATGTCGACCGGATCGCAAAGCCTTGCTTTGGCGGAGGACATCGAAATGTCCGTCACGTGATCCACCTCATCTGAAATCCGTTCTGCACCGCAGAACCTAGTCGCGGTCACAGCTGTTTTCGTCAGCGCCGTGGTTACCTCGGAATAAGCGCGATCAGGGCCGGAGCGCGGCCGCGCGCAGCTTCTCGTAGTAGGGCAGGTGGTAGTCGCGGTGCGCCCGCAGCACCGGGTGCCCCTGGACCTTCTCGACCGCCTTGGCGCGGCTCGCGCTGCGGTCGCCGCTGCCGTCGCTGCTGCCTTCACCGCCGTCGCCACCGCCGCGGCCGAAGCCGGCCGTCGCGCTGGTCGACGCGTGCCACTTGCTGGTCGCCCGCCACTCCGAGCGCATGCCCGGCTGCCAGCTGAGCGCCTCTTCCATGAAGGGGATGCCGACCGCCGCGCAGTACGCCCGCACGGTTTCAGCCGGCCGGTCGAGCAGATCGTCGGAGTCGATCACGACCGGAACGGCACCGGTGGCGGCCTGCACGGCGGCGAAGATCTCGAAGAGCCGGGCGAAGCCGATCTCCTCGCGCCCCAGGTCCGGATTGAGGGCGTGGTGCGAGGCGATGGCCTCGGCCGGGTGCCGGATGATGAAGGTGTGGGTCGCGCCGGTCAGGAAGTCCTGGTCGGCGAGCACCGCGGGATAGTGGAAGTCCGTGGTGTCCTTGAAGAACACCGGCGTCCGCGCCGCGATGCCGCGCAGCGCCGCGAGCACGTCCTGCTCGCTGCGCGCGACCTGCTCGCCGACCTTCACCTCACCGAAGTCGACCACCTGCGAGAACGGCTCGTGCACGACGACGCGGTCTTCTCGCTCCGTCATCATCCGGGCGAAGGCGGTGGAGCGGCTGCGAGGCGCGCTCCAGAGTGCCAGTACCGGTGTCGGCTCCGGCGTGTGTCCCACGGTTCCCCCTTTCTCCAAGCACACAAAGGACATTGCTGCGGCGAGTGTTCGAATCCAGATAAGAGTGACACGGGGCCGGGCCGGGGGGAGTAATCGAAACCGCTGATGCGGGCAGGGGAAGTCAACGCGGCGTGTCCCCGGAAATGAGCCTGCTGTGGACGCAGGGCGAGCCGGTTCGCTCGTACCTTCTTTTCCAAGCGTCAGATACGGCTGAATGCCGTCTGCCGATCGGTGGCTCTATACGGAGGTCACGTGTCAGCGACACCACAGCGCCCGGGCCAGAGCAGGATCGCGGTGCTCGCCAGCAGGGTCGGCGCGGACGAGAAACGGCTCTTCGACGCCTTCGACCGCCGCCGCGTCCCCTTCGAGCACGTCGACACGCGTCGGGAGTGGTTCACGGCCGGAGAACGCGCCAGGCCCTGGGATCTGGCCCTGAACAGGGAGATCGGCCAGGTCCGCGCGGCCTACGCGGCCCGGTGCCTGACCGCCGCCGGCGTCACGGTGGTCAACGACTCCGAGGCCACCGAGGTGTGCGGCGACAAGTGGCGCACCACGCAGGCCCTGGAAGCCGCCGGACTGCCCACGCCCCGCACCGCGCTCGCCCTCACTTCACAGGCCGCGCTGGAAGCCCTGGACTCCCTCGGCTATCCGGCCCTGATCAAGCCGCTGGTCGGCTCGTGGGGCCGGCTGGTGGTCCCGCTGCGCGACCGCGCGAGCGCCGAAGCAGTGCTCGAATACGTCGCCGCGCTGCCCGGCCCGCAGTCGCACCTGGTCTACCTCCAGGAGCTGATCGACAAGCCGGACCGGGACATCCGGGTGATCGTGGTCGGCGGGCAGGTGCTCGGCGCCGTCTACCGGACCGGGGAGTCCCTGCGGACCAATGTGGCGCTCGGCGGGCAGACCCGGCCGTGCGAGGTGAGCCCGGAGATCGCCAAGTTCTCCGTCGAGGCCGCCGCGGCCGTCGGCGCCGACATCGCCGGCGTCGACCTGATCGAGGACCGGGACGGCCGGTTGCTGGTCCTGGAGGTCAACCACCGGGTCGAGTTCACCGGCTTCCAGTCCGCGCTCGCCGAGAAGGTGAACGTCGCGGACCACATCGTCGACCATCTACTGGAACGAGGCCACCGATGAACCGGCCGTTCACCTCCTCTGGCAGCGTCACCGAGACCTACGCGCTGGGACTGCTGCGCAACATGCTGGAGATCCCCTCCGTCTCCTACCACGAGCGCGCGCTGGCCGACTTCCTGGTCGGCGCCATGGGCGACCTGGGATACCAGGCGCACATCGACGAGGTCGGCAACGCCGTCGGCGTGATCGAACGCGGCGAGGGCCCGACGGTGATGCTGCTGGGGCACCTGGACACCGTCTCCGGCGTGCTCCCGGTCCGCCCCCTGGAAGGCCGGCTCTACGGCCGCGGCGCGGTGGACGCCAAGGGACCGCTCGCGGCGATGATCTGCGCCGCGGCCGGCGCGGCGGACTTCCGCGGCCGGCTGGTGGTGATCGGCGTGGTCGAGGAGGAGACCCCGCGCTCGCGCGGCGCGATGGCGATCCGGGCGACCCACCAGCAGCCGGACGCGCTGATCGTCGGCGAGCCCAGCGGCTGGTCCAGCGTGGTCCTGGGCTACAAGGGCAAGCTCGACCTGCGCTACAGCGTCCGGTGTCCGGCCACGCACCCGAGCAACCCGGCGCCGAAGGCCTCGGAGCTGGCCGTGGCCTGCTGGGACTCCCTGGTCGAGCTGCTCGGCCCGGAGGCCGGCCACGACGTGTTCGGTCAGCCGGGCGCGACCCTGGTCCGGATCAACGCCGACCAGAGCAGCGCGACGGCGGATCTGAGCATCCGTACTCCGCCGGAGTTCGACGCCGAAGAACTGGTCCGGGCCCTGCGCACCCGGCTTCAGGCCGGCGAGCTCGAAGTGCTGAACTCGGTCGCCGCCTGCCGGGTGGGCCGCGCCGACCCGGCGGTCCGCGCCCTGGTCTCCGGCATCCGGCAGCTGCACGCGCAGCCGCGGCTGGTGGTGAAGACGGCCACCTCGGACATGAACACTCTCGCGGAGGTCTGGGACATCCCGATGGCCACCTACGGGCCCGGCGACAGCGCCCTGGACCACGCCGACGACGAACACATCATCCTGTCGGACTTCCAGCGCGGCATCGACGTGCTGACGATCGCCATCTCGGAGCTGGCCCACCTGCCCGCCCACTCGGGCGTCCGGTGAGGCGCGGCTCACGCAATCTCCAGGGGAGCTCGAAGATGACGGACATGAGCCAGCGTTTCGCGGCGCTGCCCGCGCCGCGCCGCGCGCGATTCCTCGCGGTGCTCAAGGAACACCAGGAGGCCGCGGCCCGGCGGGGACCCACGCTGCGCCGGGACGCCGGTCCCGTGCCGCTGACTCAGGAGCAGCAGACCCTGCTGTCGGCTCCACAGGGTTCTGCTTCAGGTGCTCCGCTGTGTCTGCGGCTTCGCGGCGACCTCGATGTGGACGCGCTGCGCGCGGCGCTGGCCGCGCTGGTGGCCCGGCACGACAGCCTGCGGACCGCGATCGTGGAGCGTGAGGGCGGCCCCGTGCAGGTGGTCGCCGACCGGGTCCCGGTCGAGGTGCCGCTGATCGAGGCGGTCGGCGAGGACCACGAGCAGCGGTTGGATGCCGCGCGCGTGATCCTCGAGCTGCGCGCCGGTATGCCGTTCGATCTGAGCCGGACGCCGCCGTGGCGTGCGGCGCTGGTCAAGGTGGCTCCGGACGACCACCTCTTCCTTCTGACGGTCTCCCGCATGGTGTGCGACGCCTGGTCTGAGGGCGTCCTGATCCGTGAGCTCGCCGAGTACTACCGGGCCGCGCGCTATGGAGAAGCAGAGGCAGACGCAGACGCTCCGCAGCTGCCCGGTCTTCCCATGCAGTACCCGGATTACGCCCTCTGGCAGAGTGGCCGGCTCGATGCCGGCGAGCTGGACCGGCTGGTCGCGTACTGGCGCGACGCGCTCGCCGGGGCCGAGGTGCTGGAGTTCCCGACCGACCGGCCGCGCGGCGACAGCCCGAGCGGTGCCGGCGCCGCCGCCGACTTCGAGGTCGGGCACGAGGGCTTGGAACGGGCCTGGAAACTGGCCCGGGAAGAGGGCGTGAGCCGGTACGACGTGCTCGTCGCCGCGTTCTTCACCCTGCTGCACCGCTACTCCGGGCTGAACGACCTGGTGATCGGCGGCACCGAGGACCGGCGCCGGCACGAGGCGCTGTCCTCGGCGGTGGGTCTGTTCACTGATATGCGGGTCCTGCGAGTCGACGTCTCGGGCGACCCGACCTTCCGCGAGCTCGTCCACCGGGTCAAGCGCCGGACGCAGGACGCCGACGCCCACGACGGCCTGCCGTTCGGCAAGCTGGTCGACGCCGTCGAGCCCGTCCGCGATCCCTCGCGCTCACCGATCTTCCAGATCGTCTTCGACGTGCGGGACGCGGCCACGACGGCCGGCCTGCCCGGCGTCCTCACATCCCGGGAGAGCGTCCGCTCCGGCACCTCCCGGTTCGACATGAGCTGGCACCTGACGGAGCAGACGGCTCCCGGCGCCGACGCCTGCCTGGGCATCGAGTTCGACACCGGCCTGTTCGACGCCGACAGCGTCGCCAGGTTCGCCCGCCACTACGACGCCTTGCTCAGTGCTCTGACTTCCGCCCCCGACGCTCCGCTGTCCGGTGCCCGCATGCAGAGCCCGGAGGACCTCGCGTTCCTCGACGCGGTCGCCAAGGGCCCCGAGCGGACGATCCGCGACACCACGATCGTGGAGGAGTTCCAGGCGCGCGCATCGCAAACCCCTGATGCCGTCGCGGTCGTCGTCGCCGGCGTCGAGACCAGCTACGCCGAGCTCAACGCCGGCGCGAACCGGCTGGCCGCGCTGCTGCGCGAGCGCGGCGTCGTACCGGGCTCCAGGGTCGGCATCTGCCTGCGCCGGAACCTGGACCTGCCCACGGCGATCCTCGCAGTCCTCAAGACCGGTGCCGCCTATGTCCCGCTGGACACCGGGCATCCCCCGGCCCGGGTCGCGGAGATCGCCGCGGACGCCGGGGTGTGCGCGGTGATCGCCCATGCCGCGGTCGGCGCGATCCTGAACGAGGTCGCAGCGCCGGTCGTCACGCTGGACGAGGTCCGGGACGAACTGGCCGCGCACCCGGCCGACAACCCGCCGCTCGCCGCGCAGCCCCACGACGTCGCCTACGTCATCTACACCTCGGGCAGCACCGGCAAGCCGAAGGGCGTGCTGCTCGAACACCGCGGCGTGGTCGCCTTCATCGACTCCACGCGCGAGCTGTTCGACCTGACGCCGGCCGACCGGATGCTCGGGTTCGCCTCGGTGACCTTCGACGTCTCCGTCTTCGAGACGTTCTCCGCACTGCTGACCGGCGCGCGCCTGTGCATCGCCACCGAGGACGAGCGGCTGTCGATCGACCGGCTCCAGTCGCTCATGGAACGCCAGGGCATCACGGTCATCGACCTGCCCCCGACCGTGATGCCGCTGCTGGCGCCCGAGCGGTTCGCCGAGCTGCGGATCGCGTTCGTCGGCGGCGAGGCGTTCAGCGGCGAGCTGGTGAACCGGTGGAACCGGGGCCGGCGGCTGTTCAACGGCTACGGCCCGACCGAGTGCACCGTGACGATGATCGTGGAGGAGTGCGCGGGCAGCTGGGACGCCTCGCCGCCGATCGGGCTGCCGATGGCCAACCACGTGGCGCACGTGCTGGACGCCGACCTGCGCCGGGTGCCGCTCGGCGTGCCGGGGGAACTGGTGATCGGCGGCGCGGGACTCGCGCGCGGCTACCTCGACCGGGACGAGCTGACCGCCCAGAAGTTCATCGCCGATCCCTTCGGCACCGCTCCGGGCGGCCGGCTGTACCGCACCGGAGACCTGGTGAAGCGGCTCGCCGACGGCCGGCTGGTCTTCCAGGGCCGGATCGACCAGCAGGTCAAGATCCGCGGCCTGCGGATCGAGCTGGGCGAGGTGGAGTCGGCGGTCACCGGCTTCGCGGGGATCGAGCAGGTCAGCGTGCGGGCGTGGACGGACGAGGCCGGGGACAAGCACCTGGTCTGCTACGCGACCGGGATCGCGGACGGGCAGGTGCCGGCGCTGCGCGAGCATCTCAGTACGCTGCTGCCGTCGTACATGATCCCGTCGTATTTCGTGGTCCTGGCCGAGATGCCGCTGACGGGCAGCGGCAAGGTCGACTGGCGCCGGCTGCCCGCGCCCGACCCGCGCCGGGCCGAGGACGGACCGGCCGACCGGGCGCGTACCGCGACCGAACGGGTGCTGCTGCACGAGGTGCTCGCCCCGCTGCTGCACAACAGCCGGCTCGGGGTGGACGACGACTTCTTCCTGGTCGGCGGCAACAGTCTGCAGGCCGTCCAGCTGATGTCGGCGATCAAGGCCCGGCTCGGGGTGGAGGTCTCCCTCGGTGACTTCTTCGTCTCCCCGACCGTCGCCCACCTGGCCGCGACCATCGACGCCGCGCGCGTTCCCCGAGCGCTGGCGAAGCAGGACGACGGCGGCCGGGCGCCTGTGGTGATGCGCGCCTCGTCCGGCCCCGCACAGGTGATCCTGTTGCATCCCTCCGGCGGTGAGCTGTTCTGCTACATGCCGTTGCTCAGGGAACTGCCGGCGGACATCGGCGTGATCGGCTTCGCCGCCGATCCCGCCGATGCTGCTTTCGACCCGGCCGACGGCCTGGCCCGGACCGCGGCGCGGATCTCCGAGGCGCTGATCTCCGAGGGTCTTCCGGAGTCGTGCTGCCTGGCCGGCTGGTCCTACGGCGGCGTGCTCGCCTTCGAAGTGGCCCGGCAGATCGAGGAGCGGACCGGGCAGCAGCCCGCTGTGGTGTTGCTGGACGCGGCCTACGACGAGGACACCGTCCCGCTGGACGAGGCGACGGTGCGGCAGCGGTTCGTGCACGATGTCGCCAGGCTGGCCGGGCGGGGCGGGGCCGCGGTGCGCGCGGTGCTCGACGACCCGGCCGCCGGGGTGGCGGACATCGGCCGGACGCTGACCGGGCTCGGGGTCCGGCTGGAGCTCACCGAGCAGGAGCTGACTTCCCGCTACGAGACCTTCCGGGCCTGCGCGCTGTCGATGCAGGCGTACTGCCCGCCGGGCCCCTACGGGGGGCGGATCACGGCGCTGGCCGCCACGCCGCGGGTCGCGGTGCACGAGCAGTGGCGATCGGTGTCCACCGGCCGTTTCTGCGGAGAACGAGTGCCCGGCGACCACTACACCCTTTTCACGGAACTGGCCCTGGGCCGGGTCGTCGCGGCGGTCGAGGACGCGCTCGCATCTTGAGGAGAAAGGGAGCGATCTTCCATGCGGTTCGGATTCACCGAGGATCAACAACGGTTCCGGGGCCAGGTGCGTGAGACGCTGCGCTCGGCCGAGGTGCAGGCGGCAGCCGAACTGGCCACCGGCGCCGACGGCATCGAGCCCGACGGACGCCCGCTGTACCGGCTGCTCGGCGAGCGGGGGCTGTTGGCCGTGCACTGGCCCGCCGAGTTCGGCGGCGAGGACCGTCCGCTGAGCCAGGCGGCGATCGTCGCCGAGGAACTGGTGCGCGCCGGGGTGCCGGACACGCTGCACGTCAACACCATCCAGATCGTCGGCCAGTTCCTGCTGATGGCCGGCGACCAGGAGCAGAAACGCCGGCACCTGCCGGGGCTGGCCCGCGGCGAGCGTTTCGCCTCGGTGCTGTACACCGAACCGGACGCCGGCTCGGACCTGGGCGCACTGCGCGCCGTGGCCGAACCGGACGGCGACGGCTACCGCATCAGCGGAACGAAGGTGTTCAGCCTCAAGACCCGGTTCGTCGACCTCGGACTGTGCGCGGCCCGCACGTCGCCGGACGCCGGGAAGTACCAGGGCATCAGCCTGTTCCTGGTCGACATGCACGCCCCGGGCGTGACGGTGTCGATGATCCCCGGAATCGGCGACGAGCACTTCCACCGGGTGGAGCTCGACGCGGTGCCGGTACCGGCCCGGGACCTGCTCGGCCGCCCCGGCGAAGCCTGGCCGCTGCTCAACGAGGCACTGGCGGTGGAGCGAACCGGACTCGACTACTTCCTCAAAGCAGAGCGCTGGCTGGACGCCGCACTGGAGGCGCTGACCGACCGCGAGCCGCCTTGCTCGCAGGGCGCCCGGCCGATCAGCGACACCTGGCCGATCAGTGACACGTGGCCGATCAGCGACACCCAGCTCGAGCAGCTCGGCCGCTGGGAAGGCGCGCTCGCCGCCGACCACGCCCTGGCCTGGGAGGTGATCACCGGACTGGAGTCCGGCCGGATCGACCAGGTCTCGACCGCCGTCGCCAAGTACCACAGCAGCGAACTCGCCCAGAGCATCGCGGCGTGGGCCGCCGACGTCCCGAGCCCCGAGCAGCGGGCGAACCGCAGCAGGTCCGCCGCGATCCTGGACTCCGCCTATCGAGAGGCGCCCGGGCTGACCCTGTCGGCGGGCACCTCCGAGGTGATGCTCCAGATCGTGGCCGCCGCCTTCGACACCATCGGATAAGGAGAACACTGACATGGACCTGGCTCCTGATCCCCTCTTCCTCCAGGTGCGCGAGGCACTGCGCTCAGCCCTCGCAGCGATTCCGATGCGGCCCGGAGTGCACGGGGCGCCGGTGACCGACGGCGGCGCGGGACCGGCCCGGACCGTGCTCGACCAGCTCGACGCGGCGGCCTACGAACTGCCCGCCGACGCTGGCGGACTCGGGCTGGGCCTGACCGCCGGGGCGCTGGTGAGCGAGGAACTCGGCCGCGCGGCGTGCGGGAATCCCTACCGTGCCGAGGCGCTGGCGGCCGATGTCAGCTGGCCGCACCCGGAAGGCGTGGGACTGGCCGGGCTGGAGGCACCCCCGCCTTCGGGCGCGCGCGGCGTCAGCGCGACGGCGCGCGCGGGCGGCTGGGAGCTGACGGGTACGGCGACGGTCGATGATGCCGCGGCCGCTGTGTTCCTGGTGGCCGTCGTCTTTGCCGAGCCGGCCCTGGTAGCAGTACCGCGCACCGCGCCAGGTGTCCGTGTCCTGACCACGTCGTTCCCCCCGGCCGTCCGCTTTGAGGCGACCCCGATCGCGTCGACGGAGGTGGTCGCAACCGGCGACACCCTCGCGGACGCGCTGGCCCGAGCCCGTGTGCGACAGGCGGCCTACCTGCTCGGCATCGCCGAGGGCGCCCACCGGATCGCGCTGGACTACACTGGCTCGCGCCGCCAGTTCGGCTCTCGTCTGCGCGACCTGCCCGCCGTCTCGTTCCCTCTGGCCCGCGGCCTGGTGGCGCTGCGCGCGACGCGCGCGTCGGTGTACCGGGCGGCCTGGTTGATCGACACCGAATCGATCGACAACGAACTGCCCGGCGCGGGAACCGAACCGATCGCGGCCCTGGCGATGGCCGCCGAGACCGCACGCGACGTGGTCCGCCTGAGCATGCAGAGCTGCGGAGTACGCGCGATGACGGCGGAACTGGGCCTGCACCGCTACTTCCGCCTGGCCGCGGCGGAATCCGCGCGCTACGGCGACCCCGCCGCACTGTGGCGCGTCGTCGGTGCCGAGCGTCTCCGTTCAGCCGCGGCTGAACGAGAGCTCGTCGCCGTCTGACACGACTCAGTGGTCTGACACAACTCGGCCGTCTGACAAGCGCACAGGCGACAAGCCCCCGCAGCCAACCAGGCTGCGGGGGCTTTCGTCTTGCTCCGGCTAGGCGATCAGCCCCGACCGGTACGCCAGCGACACCAGCTCCGCACGATCGCGCACCCCCAGCTTGGTCCGCACCCGGTACACGTGCGTGCGTACCGTGGCCTCGCCGATGATCAGCTCGCGGGCCACCTCCTCGGTGGACATTCCGCGCGCCACCATCCGGATCACTTCGCGTTCGCGCGAGGTCAGTTCGGAGGCCCCCGGGCACATCGCGGCCTCCTGCGGTTCGGGCTGGGCCCGGAACCAGCTGACCAGGCGGCGCGCGATGCTCGGCGCGAGCACGGTCTGGCCGGTGGCCGCCGCCTGGATCGCGGTGATCAGCTCCTGCGGCCGGGCGTCCTTGCCGAGCAGGCAGCTCACGCCGGCGTGCAGCACGTCGCTCACGGTCTTGTCGGCGTCGGCCTCGGTGAACACCACGATGCTGGGCGGGTCGTCCTCCTTGGCGAGCCTGCGGATCATCTCCAGGCCGGAGATGGTCTGCAGGTTCAGGTCGGTGACCACGACTTCGGGCCGCATGGTGCGCACCAGGACGATGGCCTCCATGCCGTTGTCGGTTACCCCGACCACCTCGATGTCCGGGACCGCGTCCAGCAGAGTCCGCAGGCCGTCCCCGATGATCGGCAGTTCGTCACAGATGAGTACCCGAATGGTCATGATCTTCTCCCTCGGCAAGGATTTGGGTAGAAGCCCCGCAGTTCACAGACGGTCTTCGAGACGTATCCGATGTTCGCGAACCCGCTTCCCGGCCCGTTCCCCTCGCGATCCCCGCACGCCGGCCGCCCGCGTGGCCAGGGGTGAAGTGCTGGTCGTGCCTCTACCGCAAGGCGCGCCGAACCCTCAGCGGTGCCGCAACTTCTCCGGCAGGCCGACCTCGGCCAGGATCGGATCGCTGCGGTCCGCGAGCTCGGCCGCGGCCTCCTCGTCGCCGCACGCCGCCGACGTCGCGGCCAGGCCGGCCGTGGCCCACGCCGCGTCGAAGCGCAGACCGAGCTCCTCGCTGAGCTCGACCGCCTCGCTGAACAATTCCCTCGCCGCGCTGAGCCTGTCCTCCTGCAGCGCGTGCTCGCCCAGCAGATCGAGCACGATGACCCGGTGCATGGGCGAGGTGTGCGGAGCCCGCACCGCCTCGGCCGCCTGCCGGGCGAACTGCGCCGCCGCGGCGCGGGCGCCGGTGGACCGGCAGGGCCGGACCATGCGCGCCAGGATGAGCGCCTTGGACAGGGACCCGCCGAGCCTGGCCTCCAACTCCAGCGCCTCGCTCAGTGTTCTGAGCGCCTCGTGGTGCATTCCGAGCCCGGTCTGCGCGGTCCCGAGGTTGACCAGTGCCATGGTCTGCGTGCTGGGGCTGCTCAGCTCCTGGTTCACCGCGATCGCGGCCTCGGCCTGCGCGGCGGCGTCGCCGTAGCGGCCCAGGACGTTGAACGCCGAACTGAGATGGAAGCGGGCCTCGGCCACCTCTTTGAGACTGCCCGTCTCAAGATGCATCGGGATGCTGCGTTCGAGGTGCTCCACGGCCAGCTCCAGATCGCCCAGCGTGGAGTAGAAGGTGCCCAGCCGGCTCAGGCACACCGCCTGCCCGGCCCGGTCGCCGGCCGCCGTCGCCACCTCGAGGGCCTCGCGCAGCTGGACCAGGCCGGCGGGGATGTCCCCGCGATGCCAGTAGGCGACGGCCAGGTTCACCAGACTCATCCGGATCGCCGCGGGATCCTGCGTCCGGCGCGACGAGGCGGCGCCCAAAGTCGCCGCCTCCAGGAACGCGTCGCTGCGTCCTCGCAGGTGCAGATGGTAGATCAGATCACGGGCCGTCTCCACGACCTCGGAGTGCCGGCCGCGGCGTACGGCCTCGCGCAAGGACGGCAGGATATTGCGATACTCGGCGTCCACCCACGCCAGGGCCAGACCCCGGTCGTCGAGGTCCGGGATGGCGCCCTCGTAGGCGGGCAGACCGTTGGAATACCGGCTGCGTCCGGGGAAGGCGGCGTCCGAGGCGCGGCCGATCGCGGTGCGGTAGTAGTTCGTCAGGCGCTCGAACGCGGGGGCGTCGTCCACATCGTCGGCGAACTCCTCGCGGACGTAGGCGCGGACCAGGCTGTGCACCGTGTACCGCTCCGCCAGCCGCGGTTCCATGAGGTGCCGGTCGAGCAGGAGCTCGACGATGTCCTCGGCGTCGTACACGTCGAGCCCGGTGAGCGCCGCCGCGGCGTGGATCTCCACGTCGTCGCCGGGGTGCAGACAGATGTACCGCAGGTATCGCAGGTGCTCCGGATCGAGGGCCTCCAGGGAGGCCTTGATGCTGGCCTTGATGCTGCGATCCTCGACGGCGAGCTCGACCAGCTTGCGCGACTCGTTCGACAACCGGCTCGCCAGCCGTGCGATCGTCCAGTGGTCCCGGCTCGCCAGGCGTGCGGCGCTGATTCGCAGCGCCAGCGGGAGATGCCCGCACAAGTCCGCCAGGCGAAGCGCAGCCTCGGATTCCCTGGCCACGCGTTCCCGGCCGAGCACCCTTTCCAGCAGCGACAGGCTTTCCGCCGGCGAGAGCACGTCGAGGGACACCGGACGCGCGCCGTCGATCCCCTTGATGCGGACGCGGCTCGTGACCAGCACGGTGCTCTCCGAGGAACCGGGCAGCAAGCCTCGGATCTGCGCGGCGCTCTCCGCGTCGTCGAACACCAGGAGCATGCGCCGGTTGACGGTCGCCGCCCGCCAGCGGGCGATGCGCGCCTGCGGGTCGACGGGGACGTCCGGCCCGGAGATCCCCAGTGCGCCCAGGAGAATGCCGAGCGCTTCGTGGGTGTCGATGGAATCGCGCTCGGGAGTGAACCCGTGCAGGTCCAGATAGAGCTGGCCGTCCGGATGGGACTCCTGCAGGAAATGGGCGGCGTGGACGGCCAGTGCCGTCTTGCCGCTGCCCGCCATCCCGTCGATCAGCACGATCCGCAGCCGGTGCGCTCCGGAGCCCGTCGCCTGACCCGCCGCGCACACCGCGTCGAGCGCCTCCTGGCGCCCGGTGAAGTCGGGCAGATCGTAGGGCAGGGTCGTGGGGAAGCTGCCGGCCGCCGAGGTGGACGCGGGCTTCGGGACCACGGTGGCCGTGTCCCTGCGGGCCTCGCCCTGGCTGCCCAGGCTCGCGTCGTTGTGCAGGATGCGCTTTTGCAGGTCGGCCAGCTCCGCGCTGGGCTCGACGCCGTGCTCTTCATCAAGGTACTGACGCAGGCTCTGGAACTCGGCCAGCGCGTCGGCCTGGCGTCCGGACAGATACAGGGCCCGCATCAACTGCCCGCGCAGGTGTTCGCGGACCGGGTTGGCCCCCACCGCCTCCCGCAGGTCGCCGACCAGACGGCGCGCCTCTCCGAGGTCCAGGCGGATCGCGAACAACTGCTCCATGGCGGTCAGCCGGCGCTCTTCCAGGGCGGTGCCCATGGCCTCGATCACCGGGCCGCCCTCACCGCCGAGCACCGGTCCGCGCCACTGGTCGAGCGCGAGGCGTAACTTCGCGGCGGCCGAGCGCAGATCGCCCTCGTCGGTGGCGCGGCGCGCGTCGCTCAGCGCCGCGGTGAACACCCCGAGGTCCAGGGTCTCCTCCGGGACCCTGATGCGGTAGCCGACGCCCGAGGTCGTCAGCATGTCCGCCATCCCGGGCACACGCTTGCGCAGGTCCGAGGTCATCTTCCGGACCTGGTGCGCGGCGGTGTCCGGACCGCCGTCCTCCCAGATGGTCTCGACCAATCGCGAGACCGGTACCACGCGGTTCCGGTTCAGCAGAAGGGAGACCGCGAGACGTTCCTGGAGGCGGCCGCGTAAGGCGATGGAGGTGCCGTCGGCCCAGCACTCGAACGAGCCGAGAATCGCGAAGCGCACGCTGGGTCGGGTACCGCCGACTGTGGGCCCCTGGTCCACGTGCATCCTCCTGGTCGTCCCCCGCAAGACGTTACCGACCCAGCCCCAGGTGGCACCTGATCGATAGGAAAACTTATACATGAGCAGGTGAGGCCATGTCCAGGATAAACCAAAGCACTGCGTCTAAGTCGTGGTGACTCTGTGTGACTCAGGAGTCTGAGTGTATTGTCAGGAATCTGATTCCACAATGCGGTAAG
This sequence comes from Catenulispora sp. MAP12-49, assembly GCF_041262705.1. Classification (NCBI taxonomy): domain Bacteria; kingdom Bacillati; phylum Actinomycetota; class Actinomycetes; order Catenulisporales; family Catenulisporaceae; genus Catenulispora; species Catenulispora sp. MAP12-49. Next base: position 162,945 of record NZ_JBGCCP010000012.1, read on the forward strand.
TGTCGGCCGGCTGGTGGTCCGAGCGGGTCGCGGCCACCAGGACGTCGATCAGGCCGTGCACGTCGACGTCCATGCTCGTGCCGGGGTCCAATCGTCCGGTCTGCAGGTCGTCCGCGTACTGCGCCTCGATCTCCTTGAACCGGTGGAGATGGTGTTGCAGCCCGAAGCCCTCCAGGCGGATGCCTCGCCGCTGGACCATGGCCAGGTCGACGGAGACGACGGATTCCGTGGATCCCCAGGGCGTGTCGTGCAGCCACGCGACGCGGCCGGCGTCGCGTACCCATGTCAGGGCCTCGGCCAGGCTGGATCCCACCGATCCCGCCGATCCCACCGACCCCGCCGCCCCGGCCGTCCCGATGACGGCGACGTCCACGCCGGCGTTCTCACCGAAGAGCGCTGATTCGGCAACGGAATCCGCACGCTGTTCGAAGACGGCGTCGAAGTAAGGATCCTGAATCGCGCGGCGCGCGCCCGCCGGCGAGGTGACCCCGCCGACGACCCGCGAAGCTCCGAGCGTCCGGGCGATGCGGGCGGCGGCGCTGCCGACGGGGCCGGCCGCCCCCGCGATGAACAGCGACTCGCCGCGCTTGACGTTGAGGACCCTGGTGAGGGCGACGTGGGCGGCGAGCCCCGGCAGACCGAGGACGGTGAGATAGGCCTCGATCGGTACGCCCGCCGCCGGTTCGAGCACTCGTGTCGCGTAGCCGCCCCGGGGGAGCGCCGAATACGTGCTCCATCCGCCGCGATGGGCGATCAGGGAGCCGTGCGGAAGGTCGGCGCTCCGCGACGCGACCACTTCCCCGACCAGCGAGCCGGCGGGAAGGGCCGTGTACAGCGGCCAGTGGCGGACCGGCGAGGTGGACGGATGCGGGTCGAGGGCGGCGAACAGGTTGCGGACCAGGACCCAGCCCGGGGCCAGGCGCGGCATCGGCTTCTCGACGACGGCCAGGTGCTCGTGCTCCAGCGGCCCCTCCGGCCGGGAGACCAGCTGAACGGCCAGGCCGTATTCCGGTGGCTCGGTCATCGCTCCTCCGCATTGTCCGGTTTCCTCGGGAAGGCCACCGCCGGTGGCCTTCCCGTACCTCTTTACTCGATGAAGCGGGCGAAACTACCCTGATCGGGTTATTACGCCATCGGCGAGACTCCGGTCGAACCTCCCCCGGCGGGGGTCGGAGGCTTGCGCCCCGTCCCTTTCTCCGCCGCTGTCGATCGGACTCGCCCGCCCGGTCAGGAGGCGGGGGGAGTGGGGGTTCCGCCGTCGGGGCCCGGGTTGTTGTTGTCGGCGGACGCGCTGGTGTGACTCGTGACGGACGCGTGGCTCGCGACGGTGTACACCGCGGTGTTCCCCGCGGCCACCGCCGCGACGGCCAGAGCGCCCACAGCGACCTTCTTGACGATCTTCCCGGTGATGTTCGACATCGGAATCCCCTCCACGGCAATCGGCTGTCTCAGCGAGCTGTGTCGCGGGCGTTTTGGCCGGTAGCGGCCTTGCTGCTTGGCGACATCACCGATGCTCCCGGGGGGCAATCCCGTGCCATTCCCCTCCCGGTACCACGGATTCCCCCGTTCCTCAGCAGGCTGATATACCCGCCCCGTCGGCACACGCCTCGACGTTGGAAAAGCGCGGGTATCGCGCCCGGCGCCGGAGGGAATCAGGCCCCGGCGACGGCACCGGCCGACACGAACGGCTGACAGGAGGGACGACGTCCCGTTCTGGCCGTATTTGAGGCCTTATGGTGAAGCCATGCCGCAGGTCAACAAGTTCCAGGTCACTTTCGACTGCACCGAACCCGGGCGCGTCGCCCGCTTCTGGTGCGAGGTGCTGGGCTACGTCGTGCCATCACCCGAGGAGCAGGGACCCTGGGCGGCCTGCGTCGATCCCACCGGAGTGGGGCCGCGGCTGTTCTTCCAGCCGGTACCCGAGCCCAAGGTGGTCAAGAACCGCGTGCACCTCGACGTCCGGATCGCCACCGGCCTGGCCGGCGCGGAGCGCCTGGCCGTCCTGGAAGCCGAGTGCGCGCGGTTGATCGCGCTCGGCGCGTCGCGTCTGCGGCTGCTACCTGCTGACGAGGAGAACGAGTCCTGCATGGTGATGCAGGACGTCGAGGGGAACGAGTTCTGCCTGGACTGACCGGCCGCCGGGTCAAACGTCGGTGGTTGCTTCACGGCGGCACAGTTCGTGGAGCGCGGCACGAGCGATGATGTCGTTCTGTCGAAAGAATCCATCATTGCTCTGCGGGGACGGGAACCGGCCGGAGGTCAGTACGGTTCCCGAGAACAAGGCCCCTGCCCCGAAGCGGCTCTCGTGAGGGGTTCCATCGGCACGATTCAGGCGATTCAAAGAATCGGTGTCGATGAGGCTCGCGGTGTCGATGAGACCGGTGGGATATCGGTCGCCGTCATCAGGACTCGAATGCAGCCCTTCCCTGATCTCGTCACGCTGGATGAGCTTGCGCAGAAGCGGGTCATCCACGCGGAGCATCGTCCGCTCCGGAAGTCGGGCCTCAATGAGGGATCGGGCTGTGATCGACACGTTCACGTTGCACGACCGCGCATGGAAGAGCCCTTCATCGGCGGTCACGGTCATCTCCGAACCAAGGAATCTGACGACGCCGGCACGGGTCAGGGCAAGCAGTTCCTCCAGTCGCGGTCCAGGCGGTCCGCTGGTGAGGAATCGGCACAGATCAAGGAACGCGGGAACATCGTGCTCCCACGAAGAGGGCGCGATTCTCTTCTCGTCAACGAGTTCGACCAGTCTGGAGAAGGCATTGCTCAGACCGTGCAGCATTCCCAGGCTCGCGCTGTAACGGGGATCCTGCCCGCGCCGAACCCCCGCGGCGATGTAGTCGATCATCCATTTCTGCAGGGTGTCCAGGTCGGGGAAATGGCGGCCGGCCAGCGGATGGGCTGTTTCGTCCAGGTCGATCCGGTCTGCGTCGTATCGCACCGCCTGATCGATCAGCTCCTTGAGCGCCAATCCGTCCCAGTCGAGGGTATCAAGGCGGTTGATGAACTCACGGGCGTCGATGTCCAGGAGTTCCGGGTGCGATTCGGCCAGTTCCCGATAGCCCGCGTGGATGACTTCGCGGACCATCAACGGCCAGATTTCCATGGCGAAGTCCAGGGGGCGGTCGCCGAGGGCGGCCACGGCCTTGGTGTCGAGGTGGCCGAACGGTCCCGGTGATCCGGCCAGGCTGTAGTGCACCTTCGACCAGTAGGGCACGCCGCGCCGCGAGCCCACGTAGAGGACGGGTTCATTGCCGGACGGCTCGTAACGCAGTTCGCCGGAGCCGTCACGGTGGAAGGTGCCGCCGCGTCCGGAGGTCAGCAGCACGGCGGTGTCGATGAAGCACAATCCCAGCCCGCGGACGATCACCGGTTCGCCGGCGGGTATCCGGTCAAAGCTGTGATCGACGGTCGATCCCGATGGCAGGTAACACAGATCATGGGCTTGCGCGTATTCCGTCAGACGTACCTCTGCCGCGTTCGGCGCGATATCGACGTTCCCCGGTGCGAACAGCACGATATCGGCGTCCAGCGACGGAAGGCCGTCCGCCATGATGACGCGTTGCCGGCCCAGAGGAAGGTCGTGCACATCGACGGCCCGGCCTACGTGTGAATGGACTTGTACCTGGGGCATGCCGTTCTTCACTGACTGCCAGAATACCCAGGAGAGATAGTCGCTCTGCGTCCGGCGAGTCGTGTACCAGCTTTCCTGCATCCTCCCCGCCTCGGCCGACGTGGAGGAAGCGAGCTGGAATCCCGGGGGTGACGACAGGCGGCCCGTGGCCACCTCCTGGGCCCATTCGTTGAGCGTGGGGCCGGAGACGACCGGGCCTTCGCACTCGACGGTCTCGTCGACGAACATCGTGCAGTCGCCGGATGTGGTGTTCATCCATAGCAGCGGTGACTGCTGGGACCGCCAGATGCGACCGCCCCCTGGCGGATATGGATCGATAACGTGGATGTCGATCGTCCGATCCGGCGCGCACTCGGCGGCGTTGGCTATGAGGCGTTCGAGAAGTGAGGTGCCACGCGGGCCGGCGCCTATGATCGCCATGGTCAGTGCCCTGGTCATAGTGCGACCCTAAACGCATGTTCGGGTCCGGCACGTCCGCGTCACGTTCCTGGGAAAGGAAATGTCGCGCTGACTTTTTCTTTGCGCGTGTACGCGTGCCGATGCTGCCGCCGGTACGTCAGCGATCGTGCAGCGGGTGCGCGGCGAAGAAGGACGTGATCAGCCGCGTGGCGTCGATCGCGTGGGTCGTGACGCCGTGACCGCCGTCCACGGTGGCGCCGGGCCAGGTGTGTCCGCCGTCGGCGATGGCGTAGTTGACGACTTCGGTGCCATCAGTGCACGAAGTCCAGGTCGCCGCCACGACGTCCGCACCCGCCGGCGCACTGGTGCCCGGACCCGTGCAGCCGTCACGCTGCCGCCACACATCGAGCCAGGCATCCGTCGAGTCCAGGCCCCGCTTCGCGTTCCCGGCGTACGGGATGACGGGATCGGCGCCGCCGTGCATGTTCACGCCACCATCGCGGAGGCGAAGTCGTAGTCGTGCGCCGACGCCCCGACGTACGGCGTGGCCTCCCACGACGGCTTGCCGTCGGTACCGTCGAGGCGTTGGGCGTCTTGGTGCCTGCGGAGAAGCCGGTCGGAAGGTGCTCGATGTAGGTGCGGGTGTGCTTGCCGATGTCCATGCTCTGGGTGGTGGAGGAGCCGGCGGAGCCCGAGCATGCCGGAGATGTCGCCTCGGCCGTTGTCGCCTCTGCCGACGACGGTGCAGCGGTGTGATGCCGCGACGAGCATCGCGACGGTGCCGATGATCACCACAGCCACGCTGAGCGCAATTGCCCGCGACACGAAGTTCCGACCCCTCATCTCGTTCCAGTCATCTGCGCTGCGGTGTGCTCACGCAGTTCGGCCAAATGGCTCCGGGTGAGCTCTTCGGCCAAATCCGAGTCCTGATCGCGAACGGCCTCGAAGATCGCGCGATGCTGGTCGAGGTCGCGTGCGCGATCCGGGACAAGTCGGCGCAGCGCTCGTTGTTCTCGGGAGCGAGCTGCCAGGAGGGAGTCGACGACCTCGTACAGAACGGGATTGCCGCTCGCTCCGGCCAACTCCCGCTGAAAATTGAGGACCAGGACCGACATAGATCCCCGACACGTGCCTGAGCCGCACCGCATCGGTCGCCTCGAGCCTGCGCAACGCCTCCCGGATCGTCGGCGCCGTCACCTCGAACCGCTGCGCCAAAGCCCGCACCGTCGGCATCGCGTCGCCGGGGGCCAGTTGTTCCTGCGCGATCAGGTCGAGCAGCGATTCGGCGAGGCGTTCGGACAGCCCAGGCGGCCGTCAATTCTGAAGAAGCGGGCGCAACCGACGACGGGGCCGACACCAGCCGGTGCCGACCCCGTCCGCGCGATGCTTAGAAGGCCGACAGCCCGTTCGGCGTCCCCACGCCGGTGGGTCCGTCATAGCCGGTGACGGCGTTGCACTGGTAGTCGCCGCCGCAGTCCATGAAGATGCCGTTGTTGCCGCCGACGACATCGTTCAGTCCGGTCTTGGCGCCGGGGGTGTAGAAGGCTGAGGCGTTGTTGTACTTGGCCGGGTTTCCGGCCAGCGCGATCACTCCGGCGATGAACGGAGAGGAGGCGCTGGTGCCGCCGACGATGCTCCAGCCGGAGGGCAGGCCCTCCAGATCGGGAGTGTCGGTGACGTAGATGGCCGGCCCCGTTTGCGGGTCGGCCTCTGCGGAGACGTCGGCGACCATGCGGCCGGGGCAGTTGGCGTCGGTCTGCCACGCCGGCTTGTCCACCCACGCCGAGCAACCGCTTCCGGCCCCCTGCCAGGCGGTCTCACTCCAGCCGCGGGCATTCGCCGCCTTCGCCAACGAGGTCCCGCCGACGGAGATCACCGAGGAGAACACGGCCGGCTCGTTCGGGATCCCGTAGCCCTCATCCCCGGAGGAGACGGTGATCGCGACGCCGGGATGCGCGTAGTGCGCGGCGGAGCCCGGCGTCAGGCTGGACTCGGCGATGCCGTAGCTGTTGCTGACTTCTGTGGCGCCGAGCTTGACCGCGGTGTCGACCGAGGCGCCCAGATCGTCGGAGGAAGCCGAGGTGCCCTCGACGAGCAGGATCTTGCACTGCGGGCAGGCCGCCGAGACCATGTCCAGGTCCAGCGCGATCTCCACGCCCCAGCCCTGATCCGCGGGCAGCGGCGTGGCCGTGCCGCTCTGGCTCACCTTGCTGAAGCAGCCGTTCGCAGTGGTGCACGCCGGCAGGCCGTAGGTCGAGCGGTAGACCGCGAGGTCCGCCTCGGCTGTCGGGTCGTCCCCGGCATCGACGATCGCAACAGTCTGGTTCGCGCCGCCGGTGGTCGGCAGCTTGTACGCCGAGTGCAGGTCCGCCGGGCCGAATCCGGCCGGCAGCGTCGCCGCAGCCGCCTTCGCCGTGCCTGCAACGCGACCGATGTGCGGCGGCTCATGCACGTCGGTGCGGATCTGCGCGAAACACCGAGCGAACCCGGGCTTCGCTGTACCGCACACATCCTTCACGTTGCTCGCGTGCGCAGCGCCATTGGTAGCAGTAGCAGAAGCAGTAGTCGCAGCAGTACTGGCACTCGCCGGTGCCACCGCCGCCGCGATTGTCCCGACAGCCAACACCGTGGCCCCCACCACGCCGAGCAGCCGATGGTTACCTATTCGACTCATGATCCTGATCCCCTCAGCCGATGGTGTACGCGTTGTCGACGGTCTGCGTGATCGACCCGCCGAGCGCGTCGGAGGCCGTCACCTTCAGCCACGGCGTGCTGCCCTTGGCGCCGCTGGTCGGCCACATCGCGACGTAGTGGCCGGAGCCGGCCGGGATCACCGTCGCGGCCGTCCAGGTCGCGCCCTTGTCGAAGGACACTGACACGGTGGCGCCGGTGACGGCCGCCTGTGAGCCGGCTCCCTCGTAGGACTGGTGGCCGACGTTCAGGTTCAGGACCGTCAGCGGGCCGTGCGTGGTGTTCGTGCTGTCGTCGGCCAGCTGGTAGTTCAGGTTCAGCACCGGCAGGATCGAGCACGGCGTGGCGCCGCCTGCCTGCGCGTAGCAGGAGTCGTCGGAGGGCAGCGTCCACTTCGGGTTCGGAGTCGGGGTGTAGGGGACTGTGATGTCGGTGTGCGACACCGTCGACTGGGAGATCGGGAGCCGGCTCAGGTCCTCGTCGTAGACGAGCCGGTAGGTGCCGGGGGTCTGGGCCTGGCCGGTGAGCTCGGCCCCGTAGACGTTGTCCTGGGAGAACACCTCGTCGCCGTCACGGTAGGCCGTGAAGTGGATGCCGATCGGGCCCTGCGGCGCGCCCTCGGTGTCCGGCGAGCTGTCCTGGAACATGTTCAGGGCCAGGTCGACCGTGCCGCCGTCGGCGCACGTGCGGCAGAAGGTGCTGCTCTTGTACTGGCCGACCTGCGGCGTCAGCGGGCCCCGGCCCCACGTGCGCCAGGTGTCGGTGTGCCCCGCGTACGGCAGGTCTTCGGCCCTCATGTTCAGCAGCGCCAGGCCGGGACCGCCGTTGGACGACGGGAAGTCCGTGGCCACCGTGCGTCCCCAGTTCAGGCCGCTGGCCGCGCTGACGTATTCGGTCAGGCTGCCCGGGGAGGTCACCGTCCCGCCGGCGTTGAGGGAGCCGAACAGCGGAACGAAGGGCCCTGTCATGAACAGGCCGGTGTGCGTGGTGTTGTCCGGATCGCTGACGAAGGTGTTGTGGACCGTGGTCAGCGTCGAGGGGTCGACCTTGTAGCTCTGGTCGGCGTCGATGTGGTCGGCGGCCGGGAACATCACGTCGTACCGGTAGGGATCGGCGGTGCCGGCCGGGCTCGTGCCGCTCCAGCCGGCCATCTGGTAGCTGAAGGTGCCGAACCGCGCCTTGGCCGTCGGGTTGACGTAGGTGGCCGCCGGGCCGGCGTTGCTCGGGAGCAGGAAGCTGAAGTCGCCGTTGGCGTCGGTGCTCTTGAGGAACAGATAGCTGGTCTGGAGGTCGGCCGGCCGCGGAGTCGTCACCTGCACCTGCGACGTGGCGGTGCGCTGGTCCGCGGTCACGGTGGTGGTGCCGGTGGTGCCGACCGTGACGCCGAGCTGGGTCACGTCGTACGTCTTGAGGAGGTTGGTCGCGGGGTCGTAGCTCGAGAACTCGGTGACCACGTTGTAGTGGCCGGCAGGCACAGCGACCCGCGCCACCCCGTTGATGAGCTGGAGGGGAGCGTTCCATCGGTTGACGTCGTCGACGTCGGCCAGGTAGGTGAGGCCCTGTGCGGCGGCCCCGTCCAGGCCCACGCCGTTGACCTGAAGGATGCCCATCGCATAGTGCGGGACCACGGCCGGCGTGGTGCCCGTGGTCAGTGCCGGGATCTGATACTGGGACGCCACGAACGGGCTGGTCGAGGACACCACCGAGTCGGGGATGACGTAAGCGTGGTGCGGGTCCGGCGCGAAACGCGTGGCCGGGACAGTGCGCCCGTCCGGGCCCAGGACCTCGGTGGCCGCGCTGGGGCCGGAGCCGGTGACGACCACCCGGTCGCCGTTCGGCAGCGTGGTGACCTGCGGGGTCGCGGTCATGGTGAACGGCGCGGCGGCGCCGGCGACGGCCGGTGTGGCGACGGCCGGTGTGGCGCCGACGGCCGCGGAACCGGCGGCGGTGGCCACACCCAGGGCCATCGCCGCCGCCAGAGTCGGGACACGACGGTTACGTGCTAGCACAAGCAGTTCCTCCAGATCTTCGCCACGGTCTCAGTGCCCGGATGTGTCCGTGCACCGAAGCCGTGTGCTCTTGATCTTCAGACCCCATGGAGGAAGCGAAAAGTTGGCCGAAGTCGTGAATCCGTTCTCTGATTCCTGACTCGCCCTGCGAGGCCCAGCCCGCATCAGCAGGACGAGTCAGGAGCACTCAGCCGATCTTCACCCACGGCGCGCAGCCGTCGGTCTTGAACGCCTTGTCGCCGGCCGAGATCTGCACGGTGGTCGGCCCGGAGGCGTTGTCGTTGGCGATGATCGAGTCCATGCCGCCGGACAGGTCGCGGTCGCGCTCCCAGTAGCAGTTCGCCAGGGCGCCGGAGTCGGCCGGGCCGGACGTCTTGTACAGGCCGGGCTTGATGTCGGTGCCGACGACGTAGGTACCGTCGCCGATGCCCGAGGGCGCGGCGCTCGTGGGAGCGGCGGCCGTGACGGTGACGGTGGCGGTCGCCGTGGTGGTGACAGCCGGCGCTGCCGGGGCGGCCGCGGCTTTGGCGGTAACGGTGACCGGCGCGGGCGCCGGCGCGGTCTGGGTGGCGGTGACGGTCGTGGCGGCCTTCGTGGTGGTGGCCGCGGCGGTGTCGGCGGTCTTGGGGTCCTTGCCGGCGGCGCCGATGCCCGCGCCGAGGATGAGCGCGCCCACTCCGATGGCGATCGCGGTGCGGCGCCGGACGGTCGGGTGGTGCGGCGCGACTGGCGGCTGCGGCGGTCCGTAGTACGGCTGTGGGCCGGGCGCGTTGTAGCCGAGCGGTTGTTGGTCTTGCTGTTCCATAGCTCTCCCCAGGTGCTCAATGAGGGCTGGAGCATATGGGGTAACAGAGCTCTGACGCCAGGTTTTCCCAGGTCAATCCGTGTATACGCGCGGGTTCACAACATCGTTGCTGATGATCCGGGAGCGGCACACCGAGGCGGCGTCCTTCAACTGAACCGCACCGGGAGCATGGCGGGAACACCGGTGCGGTTCAGTCGGAAAGCCCGTCCCCGTACGACATAGCCCCATCCCCCCGGTGGTCTGTGGCCTCTGGCGCACGGTGAGCCGCCGTGCTCAAGGCTCGTCCCGGGAGGTTGCCGAGGTCCCGTAGTCTGTCCAAATCTGTACAGTCACCCCGCGCGTGGCAGGGGTGTGTGGGTCGTCTGGGAGGCACAAGATGGCTGCGAGCGGCGCGCCAGATCCTTCCCAGGCGCGTGACCTGGCGGAGTTCATCGCGCTTCTCGGGGAGTTGCGGCTTTGGGCCGGCGGTCCGTCGTATCGGGTTTTGGCCAAGCGTGTCGGTCCGTTGTTGCGGCCGCCGCAGCTGATCGCGCACACCACTGTCTCCAGCGTCTTTCAGCCGCAGCGTCGTCGCTTGGACATCGATCTGGTGACGGCTGTCGTCCGGGCGCTCGGTGTGGACGAGCCGGAGGTGGCGCGTTGGCGGCAGGTGTGCGTCCGGATGCACGTCAAGGCCAAAGTCGGCGGCGTGGCCGGGGCGCTTCGGCAACTGCCCGCGAACCTCGCCACCCTGACCGGGCGCGATAGCGACGTCGAACAGCTCCTTGATATCGCGGCCGCCGCCGGCGGCAAGGCGACGACGGTGGTGGTCTCGGCGATCGACGGTATGGCCGGGATCGGCAAGACCGCCCTGGCCGTGCATGTCGGGCACCTTCTGGCCGAGCAGTTCCCCGACGGGCAGTTGTTCGTCGACCTGCACGCCCACAGTGCCGGCACCAGTCCTCGCGACTCGGGCGAGGCCCTGGGCCAGCTTCTGCAGGCCCTCGGTCTTGACCCCCGGGCCATCCCGCCGGAGGTGGAGGAGAGGGCCAAAGCCTTCCGCAACCGTCTGGCCGGCAGCCGCACCCTGATCGTGCTGGACGACGCCGCCAGCGAGCAGCAAGTCCGTCCGCTGCTTCCCGCCACCGCCGGCTGCCTGGTCCTGGTCACCAGCCGCAACCGCCTCAAAGCCCTGGACGACGCCCACCTGCTGCCGCTGGACGTCCTGGACCCCGGTGACGCGATCCTGCTCCTGCGCCGCCACGCCGGGCCCGGCCGCATCGACGACGACGCGGCGGCCGCCCGCATCGCCGAGCTGTGCGGAAACCTGCCGCTGGCGCTGCGCATCACCGCCGCCAACCTGGCCCACCGCCGCACCTGGACCCTGGACCACCTGGAGGCACGGCTGCGCGCCGGCCTGGCCGACCTGGCGGCGTTCGACGACGGCGACCGCCAAGTACGTGCCGCCTTCGACCTGTCCTACCAGAACCTCACCGCGGCGCAGCAAGCCATGTTCCGCCTGCTCGGACTGATCCCCGGTCCCGATTGCGACGTCCACGCGGCCGCCGCGCTCCTGGACACCGGCTTGAACGAAGCCGACACGCTGCTCCAGGACCTCACCGACCGCAGCCTGCTCGCCGAGACCGCCCCCGGCCGCTACCGGCTGCACGACCTGCTGCGTGAATACGCCCGCACCCTGGCCGTGGCCCATGAATCGGCCAAGCAGCGCGCGACGGCCCTCGACCGCCTCCTGCACTACTACGCCCACACCGCACAAACGGCGTCCATAGCCATCGCGCGCCTGCCGCGTGCCGTGCCCGACGGCCCGGCTCCTGCGCACGCCCCGGACCTGACCGATCCCGAGACCGCCCGGGACTGGCTGCGTACCGAACACCCCAACCTGGACGACGCGCTGGCCCACGCTCGCCATCTCGACCACCACACCGTCGCCCTGGCCGCCGGCATGGCCGAGATCCTGCTCTCCGAGGGCCCATGGACCCGCGCGCTGGAAGTCCACCAGGCCGCCGTCGAGGCAGCCGCCCGCCTCGACCGCCCCGCGGCCCGTGCCACTGCCTTGAACGACCTGGGGCGGGTGCGGCGCTTGACGGGCGATTCCCCCGGCGCGGCGGACGCCTTCGCGCAGGCTCTGGAGATCTCCCAGCGGATCGGCGACCGTCTCGGTGAGGCGAACGCCCTGGCCAATCTGGGCCAGGTGCGGTTTCGCGGGTGGACCACTGCGGGCCGGGAGGATGCTCTGACCCGGGCTTTGGAGATCTACCGGCAGATCGGCGACCGACTCGGCGAGGCGGTCGCCCTGACCAACCTGGGCCGGTTGCAGCACATGGCCGGGGACTTCCCGGGTGCGGCCGACACCCTCACCCGGGCCTTGGAGATCTTCCAGCGGATCGGCAACCGCCTCGGTGAGGCCAACGCCCTGAACGACCTGGGACGGGTAGGGCATCAGAGCGCTGACTACCCGGCCGCGGTGGACGCCCACATGCGGGCTTTGGAGATCTTCCGGCAGATCGGCAACCGCCTCGGCGAAGCCAACGCCCTGAACGACCTGGGGTGCGTACACCATCAAAGCGGCGACTATCCGGCCGGGGTGGACGCCCACTCCCAGGCCCTGGAGATCTCCCGCCAACTGGGCGACCGCCTCGGCGAGGCCATCGCCCTGAACGACCTCGGCCGGGTGCGGTGCCTGGCCGGGGACCATCCGGGTGCGACGGACGCCCACACCCGGGCCCGGGAGATCTTCCGCCAGCTCGGCGACCGCGACAACGAGGGCTGGGCCCTGACCTATCTGGGGCAGATGCACTACCTGTCCGGCGACTTCCAGGCCGCGGCTGACACCCACCGCCAGGCCCTGGAGATGTTGCGCGAGGTCGGCAACCGCTTCAACGAGGCCTGGGCGCTGAACTTCTACGCGGCCACGATCGCCGCCCTCGGCGACCGCCCCCAAGCCTTCGCCCTGTACCAGCAGGCACTGGCGATGAACCGCGAGCTGCACAAACTCGACGACGAGGCGATCTCCCTGGAGGGCATCGCCGACCACTACCTGGCCACCGGCGACCCCGCCCAGGGCTTGGCATACCTGAACCAGGCGCTGGAGATCTACCGGCGCCTCGGCATGCGCGCGGACGTCGAACGGGTCCAGGCCCGGCTGTCCGAGCTCGACGCGTAGCTGGGGGCAGCTCGGACCGGTGGGCCGCGTCTTCGGTGTCTGGTGTCTGGCGTCTGGTGTCTGGTGTCTGGTGTCTGGCGTCTGGCGCCCGGCCTCGTGGCGCGTGTCGTCTCACAGAGTGGCGGCGGCATTCCGTATACCGAACAGGCTGCTAGCTTCCAAAGCATGTCCCACGCGCTCCTGGCCAACGCCCACGACGGCGGCGCGCTGCTGCTCGGCGTCGTGCCGCCCCGGCTGACCACCGGCCCGGAGCGCGTGCGCGAGATCGCCGAGGTGACGCTCGCGCGCCTGAACGGTCTGGCTGTCGACGGCCTGGCGCTCTACGACATCGACGACGAGAGCGACCGGAACCCGGCCGAGCGTCCCTTCCCCTACCTCCCGACCATGGATCCGGCGACGTACCACGCCGAGTACCTCGCCGCCTGGGACCGGCCGGCCGTCATCTACCGCTGCGTCGGCAAGTACACCGACGCCGAGCTGCGCACCTGGCTCGGGCAGGCGGACACCAGCCGTGTCCACTCCGTCTTCGTCGGCGCCTCGTCGAAGGCCAAGGACGTCCGAACCAGCCTGCCGGAAGCCCAGGCCCTCCGGCGCGACGTCAGCCCCGGCCTGCTGCTCGGCGGCGTCGCCATCGCCGAGCGCCACGAGGAGCACCTCCGCCTGATCGCCAAACAGGCCGAGGGCTGCGGCTTCTTCATCTCCCAGGTCGTCTACAACACCAACGCGGCCAAGAACCTCGTCTCCGACTACTACTACGCCTGCCACGAGCGCGGCCTCGCCCCGTCCCCGGTGCTGTTCACCCTCTCGGTCTGCGGCTCGGTCAAGACCCTCGCCTTCCTCAGGTGGCTCGGCGTCGACGTCCCGGGCTGGCTGGCGAACTCCCTGCGCCACGCGGACGACACCCTCACGGAGTCGTACGAGTACTGCGTCGCCACCGCCCGCGACCTGACCGCCTTCTGCCGCAAACTCGGCATGCCCTTCGGCTTCCTGATCGAGAGCGTCTCGAACCGCCGAGTGGAGATCGAGGCCTCGGCGGCGCTGGCGCGCGAGGTGGGCGTGGTGCTCGGCCGGTCGGACGCCGGCGGCGCAGCGCGCACTTCGAATTCCAAGTAAGTACCATCGTGGGGTGAGTGACTCCACACCCGGCCTGAACTCGGAGCAGCTCGGCGCGTACTTCGCGCTGATGGAGGTCAGCAGCCTTCTCCAGTACGCGGTGGACGAGCACCTGCGGGCCGACGGTGATCTGAGCTACGTGCAGTTCCAGATCCTGGCCCGTCTCGTGGACGCGCCCGAGGGACGTCTTCGGATGACCGATCTGGCCGACGGCGTCGTGTACAGCCGTAGCGGGCTCACCTATCAGGCGGGGCTGCTGGAGAAGCGCGGGCTGATCACGCGTTCGTCGTCGCCGGACGACGAGCGCAGTGTCATCGTGACGGTCACCGATGCCGGCCGGGAGCTGATCGCCCATGTGCTGCCCGGGCATGTCGACCGGGTCCGGCAGTTGCTGATCGATCCGATGGCCGATGAGGACATCGCCACCCTCAGCGCTGTTCTGGGGCGGGTCCGTCAGCATATGCGCGCCATTCCGCCCCGGTCTGCCAAGCCCCGCGCCAAGCGCGACCGCGCCACCTGAAAGGGCGGCGGGAGTAACCGACCAGCCGTGATCTGAGTCGCCGTTCCGGTGCCTCTGCGTATGTCGTGGCACCCGCTGAGATTCTCGCCGCGGCGCCGGCGAGCGTGCCGCTGGCCGATGCCGCGGCGCTGCCGGCGGTGGGCCTGACGGCGTGGCAGGCGCTGTTCGACCACGCCGGGCTCAAGGAATCCCAGCGGGTGCTGGTCAACGGGGCCGGCGGGGCGGTCGGCGGCTACGCCGTGCAGCTGGCCAAGAAGGCCGGCGCCTACGTGATCGCCACGGCCGGTCCGAGCAGCGCCGAGCGGGTCAAGGCCGCCGGCGCCGACGAGGTTGTCGACCACACCACCACCTCGGTGACCGCCGCGACGGCCCCGGTCGACGTGGTGCTCAACCTCGCGCCGATCGAACCGGCGCAGCTGGCCGCGCTGCTCGATGTGATTCGGCCGGGCGGAGTCCTGGTCAACACCACGGTGTGGATGCCCGCGCCGAGTGACGACGAGCGCGGTGTGCGCGGCATCGACCTGTACGTCCGCAGCGACGCGCAGCAGCTGGCACATCTGGTGGGGCTGATCGACCGCGGCGAGCTGCGCATCGAGATCGCCCAGCGGATCCCGCTGGCCGAACTGCCGGCCCTGCACGCCGGTGCCGCAGCCGGGCGACTGCCCAGCGGCAAGACCGTGGTCCTCGTTCCCGGCGCCTGATGCCGCTTATTCCATAAGCAAAGTACGCGATGCTGATCACCGGCGAGCAGCACACCGTCCGGGCCGGATCCACGATCAACGTCCCGGCCAACGCGCCGCACAACTTCCGCAACGTCTCGGGCGCGCCGGCCCGCATGCTGTGCATGTGCACGCCCGCGGGCCAGGACGAGTACTTCCTGCGGATCGGCGATGTGGTCGCGGGCCAGGACGCGCCGCCGCCGCGGTTGTCGCAGGACGAGCTCGCGCAGCGCCGCCGGCTCGCGGCGGAGCTGGCCGAGACCTACCGGAGCGAGTTTCTGTAGGGCGCTCCCGTCTCGGCCAGTCCCGCGCAGCCCTGGCCGACCTTGCCAGTCTTGGCCCGCCGGTCAGCCCGCGGTGACCGTGACGGTGGTGAGCACGACGTCGATCTTCGGATGCCCGTCGCCGGCGCCGTTGGACTCGTCGTCGCCGCCGGCGGCGATCTTGGTCAGGACGTCCAGGCCGGAGCTGATGGTGCCGAAGGGCGTGTAGCTCGGGGGCAGCGCGGTGTCCTTGTAGACCAGGAAGAACTGGCTGCCGTTGGTGCCCGGGCCGGCGTTGGCCATGGCCACGGTGCCGGCCGGGTAGGTGGCGCCGGCCAGGTTCTCGTCCTGGAACTGGTAGCCGGGGCCGCCGGTTCCGGTTCCGGTCGGGTCGCCGCACTGGAGCACGTAGATGCCCTGGGTGGTCAGGCGGTGGCAGCGGCTTCCGTCGAAGAACTTCTGGCCGGCCAGGAAGTTGAAGGAGTTCACCGTGTGCGGCGCCTTCGCGGCGTTGAGCGCGATGACGATGTCGCCCCGGTTCGTGTGGAGGGTCATCGTGTACTTCTTCGCCTGGTCGATCGTCATCGGCGGCTCGCTGGACCAGCTCGTGGGATTGCCCGACGGCGCCGAGGCCGAGGTGGAGTCCGAAGGCGGGGCGGACGGGGAGTCCGAGGTCGAGACCGGGGGAGAAGCCGTGCTCCCGGAAGACGCGGGGGACCCGGGGGACCCGGCGGCCGAGCCGATCGTGCCGCTGGAGGCGCACCCTGACAGCAGCAGCAATCCGCTGATCGCGGCGGCCGTGCCGATGCCGGTCCTGTGACGTCGAGGAATATCCACGGGGGCAGGCTACCCGAACGGGTCAGCGTGTCCCGGGGAAGGACAGGACTCGCGTACGGCCGGATCGGTAAGCGAACTGTAAGCGTTTTCCCGTAGCGTCCGACACGTGGTCTGTCACGGGGGCAGACCACCTTTTTCATACGCCCTGACCCCAGGTTGTGACAAACCGCGGTCGTGAGGGTGTCCTTCGGCGTGCTCGGACCACTGCGGGTCGAGGCCGAAGGCGGCGCGGAGCAGCAGGCCGGCCGGGTCCCCGAACGTCTTCCGCGATCCCCGGTGCTCAAGGGTCTGCTCGGAGTCCTGCTGCTGGCCGAAGGACAGCGGCTCAGCGCCGGCCGGTTGCTGGACCTGGTCTGGGACGACCAGGCCAAGCAGGTCGGACTCGGCGCGCTGCAGACGGCGGTCTCCCGTCTGCGCAGCTGGCTGGGCACGTTCGACGATCCCGACCTCGTCCTGGACTCCGACGGCAGCGGCTACCGGCTGCGCCTGCGTCCCGAGGCGGTCGACCTCGGCCGCTTCCGGCGGGCGGTGGACCGCGGCGACCTCGCCGCCGCGGTCGCGCTTCGGCGCGAGCCGGTGTTCGCCGACGCGGTGCGGGTGAGCCACGCCGATCCACTGCTGCGTACCGTCGAGGAGGACGTTCGTGCCGCGGTGCTGGCGTGGGCTCGGACGGCGCTCGAGGACGGCAGTCCGCAAGCTGCTCTGCCGCACCTGGACGCGCTGGCCCGGGACACCCCGCTGGACGAACCGGTGCAGGCCGCGCGGATGCGGCTGCTGGCCGCCGACGGACGGCCGGCCGAGGCGCTGCGGCTCTACCAGGCGTTGCGGCAGCAGGTGGTCGACGAACTCGGCGTGGAACCGGGCGCCCAGGTGCGCGAGGCGTACTCCGAGGTCCTGGCCCAGGACCGCGATGTGCGCAACGCGCCGCTGCGGCCGCTTCCCGTCCCCGCGCAATCCCAAGCGCAGCTCAGCGCCGCCGCCGTCCGGTGTCGAACGGTGGCGGCGCTCCCATCCTGCCGACGGCCCCCTGACCGCGAGACTAAGCAGGCCTAGGCCCCGGCCACGGCGGCGATCGCGGCGACCGTCTCGTCGAGGCGGGCCAGGGCGTCGCGGGTCACGCGCAGCGCGGGCCGGGCCGGGACGAGGCGGTGCTCCTGCGCCAGCCGGGCGCGGCCGCCGCCGGTGATGTTGAGCAGGACCACGGAGTCGCGGTCGAGCTTTCCCTGTTCGGCCGCGGCGCGCAGGCCCGCGACGGCCACGCCGGCCGCCGGTTCGATGTCGATGCCCTCGAGGGCCTGGAATATGGTCAGGGCCTCCGTCACCTCGTCGTTGTCGGCCGCGAGCACGTCGCCCCCGCTGTCCAGGAGCGCGTCGCGGACCCCGCCGGTGACGGAGTAGGGCGGGGCCAGGTTCGTCAGCTCGTCGGCGACGACGTCGTTCAGGGCTTTGCGGAACCGGTCCGGCGCTTCGCCGTCCAGGGGGTAGGGGTCCTGGAGCCAGGCGTCGCGGATCGGGGTGAACGGTTCGTTCTGGCAGAGCATCAGGCGGGGGAGCGGGTCGTGGCAGGTCGCGGCACGCAGGCGCTTGGCCGCCTCCAGGACCGCGATCGCGCCGGTGCCGCTGCCCACGGCCTGGAAGTAGTGCGTCGGCAGGGCCCGCATCTGCTCGAAGGCGGAGAGCATCACGGTGCCCAGGCCGTCTCGGCGCGCGACGTTCTTCACGCCGCCTTCTATCTGGAACGGCGGCAGCGTGCCGACAGCGGCCGCGAGGGCGATCGCGTCCGGGTAGCCGCCGTCCTCGACGACGACGAGGGTCACGCACGGGTCCAGCTCTTCCCGGAAGCGCAGCCTGCGCAGCCCCGTGCCGGGCACGACCAGGACCGCGGGAGTCCGGGTCCGGGAACAGGCCCAGGCGAACGCCGCGCCGGTGTTCCCCGACGAGGCGGTGGTCAGCACGACCTGGTTCTCCGGCAGCCGGCCCAGGACGGCGTGCGCCTCGAACTCCTTGAACGTCGCGGTCGCCAGGGCCGCGCCGCGCTCGGGCCAGTAGCCGTTGAAGGCGATCCAGAGCTCGCCCAGGCCCAGGGCCCCGGCCAGGGCCGTGCTCCGATAGACGGCGGTGCGGCCGGCGTCGGCGTCGGAGCCGGCGCGGACGACCGGGAGCCAGTCCTGGTAACGGAACAGGCCGTCGCGGTCCGGCCGGGGAGTGAAGGCCTCCTCGGCGTAGGACGTGCGCAACAGGGCCGGCGGATGGCTGGCCGGACAGTCCAGGACGACGCCGTCGTCCTCCAGGCTCCGGCCGCACAGGTCGCAGACCAGGGTGTAGTGGCGCGTCGCGGTCAGGGTGCCGTGGGCAGACGGGTTCGCTGATATGGAGTTCATGCCAGTGCCCTTCGTGAACGGGTGAGCCGGCCGGCGGATGGCGCCGGCCGGCTGGTGCAGGGGGAATGAGCGGCCGGCGGGTCGCGCCGGCCGCTGTGGCGAAATGCTGGGTTCCCGTCGGAGATCGGGTGCGCGCCGATGCGGCCACTATCTCCGAAGGCTGCGATGGATATCAACGTTCGCGGTGTTCAAGTGCGCGGACGCCTCGTTTGAACACCGCGGCGCCAATTCCGGAGCCGGTATTACCTGGGCTTCGCCGAACGCGCGGAAATCAGCGTCCTGTCCACACCGGTTCGCGCTTTTCCGCGAAAGCCCGCGGGCCTTCGACGGCATCCGCGCTGTACCTGCGTTTCTGCTCCCAAGGGAAGGACGCCGTGAACGCGTCCTCCAGCGGCATGTCGAGCGAGCGCATCACCGCCTCCTTGATGGCACGGACCGCCAGCGGCGCGCTGCGCCCGATGTCCGAGGTCCACTGCGCGACGCACTCGTCCAGCCGGTCCGCCGGGGCGACCTCGTTGATTAGGCCCATGCGGAACGCCTCCGCGGCCGTCATGGAGCGTCCGGTCAGCAGGTACCCCATCGCGACCTTGAGCGGGAGCTGGCGGGCCAGCCGGAACGCCCCGCCGGCCCCCGGCACCAGCCCCAGGCGCGCCTCGGGCAGGCCGAACACCGAGCGGTCGGAGGCGATGACGACGTCGCAGGCCAGGGCCAGCTCCAGGCCGCCGCCCAGCGCGTAGCCGTCGACCCGGGCGACCACCGGTTTGCTCAGGTCGAACCGCTCGGTCAGCCGCGGCCAGCCCGGCCGGCCGCGGCTGCCGAAGGTGCTCGGCGCCGTGGCCCCGGCATTGGCCTCAGCATCGGCATCGGCATCGGCGTCGAGCCGGGCCCGCTCCCGCAGGTCCTGCCCGACCGAGAAGGCGCGCCGGCCGGCACCGGTGAGCACCGCCACCCGGAGGTCGTCGTCGGCCTCGTAGGCGTCCCAGGCCGCCGCCAACTCCTCGTGCGTCCGCAGGTCCATCGCGTTCAGCACCCCGGGCCGGTCGATGGTCACGCGCAGGACGCCGCCGTCCGCCTCGCACCGGACCCGGGGCGGCTCGCCACCGGTCACGACGGGACCGTCCCGCGCGCGCAGAACCGGCCGACCTTGCCGATCACGTCCTCGTCGTGGATGCGCAGGGCCTGCTGGAGGGCGAACTCTGCCATGTAGCGGCGGAAGGCGTCCACCGGTTCCTCGGCCAGATTCAGCATCCTGCGATTGGTGGTGACGGCCGTGCCCCGGAACCGCAGCAGGCTCCGTTCGACCGCGTCGTCGAGCTCCTCCGGCTCCACGACCTCGTCGGCCAGCAGCCGCGCTTCCGGCTCGGTCGCCCGGATCCGCCGGCTGTCCAGGACCAGCCCGCGCGACAGGCGTGCGCCGGTGCTGCGGCCCAGCCGGAAGTTCGAGGCGCCGGGGATGATCCCCTCCTGCGCGGCGGGCAGGCTGAAGTAGGAGTCGGCGGCGGCGAGCACGTGGTCGAAGAGCAGCAGCAGCTGGGTGCCGCCGCCGATCGCGAAGCCGTCGACCGCGGCGACCCAGGGCCGCTCGACCGTGCGGGACCGCCACTGCGCCGGGTCGTCGATCAGGACACCGCGCAGGATCTTGTGCAGATAGCCGAGTTCCCGCTTGAGCAGGAAGTCGACCAGCGGGATCCCGCCGTGATGCAGGGCCTTGAGATTGATGCCGGCGCTGAACACCCGGCGTCCGGAGTACCGTGGATGGCTCATCACGCCGCCGCGCAGCAGACCCACCTGCGTCCTGGGGTCCAGCAGGGCGAGGTCGACGGCCGTCTCCATGGCGTCGGCCTGCCGTGCGTCCTCGGCGTTCAGGCAGTCGGCGCCGCACATGGTGATGCGTGCCGCACCACCGTCGTGGCGGATCCGTACCGGACCCAGATCGGCCCGGCCCGTCTCCAGATACTCCGGGAGCAGTTCCAGCGCTCTGGCCGTGGGCCGCAGCATGGCGTCGAGCAGGTGTGCGCCGGAGGCCGGCGAGCCGAGGACCCGGCTGAAGAAGATGCCCTGGTCGATCTCGTGGCCTTCCTTGCCGGACTGCGGCCGCGCACGTTCGGCGTCGAGGTCCGGCCGCGAGGGCACCAGCCCGGGGAACCGGACGGCGGCCGCGTCGGCGAGCTCGTCGATCCGCAGGTAACGCGTCCTGGCCGAGGTCAGCTCGTCGTAGACGGCGTCGACATGGGTGTCCAGGAACGCGCAGCGCAGGGCTCTGACACGGTCCTTCGCCTGTTCCGCGGTCGTGCGCTCGGTGTCGGAGCGCCTGTCGGGCTCGGGGAGTGCGGCCAGCAGAGTTCTGACACTCTCGTCGGCCTCGTGCACCGCGTGCCGCGCCGCGTCCAACGGCAACCGGACGTCCGCGATGCCGGCCACCGGCTCGGCCAGCACGGCCGTCACCGCGCCGGCTCCGCGGTCAGGCGCCGCAGTTCGCGGTCGCAGGCGGCCAGGTGGACGCCGAGCGCCTCCTCGAACGAGACGGTCGCGGCGTCGGCGAGCAGCTGCCGCCGGACGGCGAGTTCGGGTCCGGACACGCATCGCGTGGCCTCCGCCGCCGCGAGCGCGCCGGTCACGTCCTCGGTCACGTCGTCGACCAGGTGCAGCGCGAGGGCGTCGAGGGCGCCGATGGGCTCGCCGAACAGGGCGGCCCGGCGGACCGCCGTCGCGTTCGAGCCCTGCCGGACCAGGCGGAACAGGGCCATCCCGGGCCAGGTCGCCCCGCCGCCGAGCGGGACGGTCAGCCGCGCCGCGGGCGTCGCGATCCGGATGTCGGCCGCCAGCACCAGGTCCAGCGCGGTGCCCCCGCAGTCCCCGTCCACGATCGCGACGGTGACCGCCGGCAGCCGCTCCAGACGCCGGACCGCGCGCTCCCAGCGGTTCACCTGCGCCACGGTCAGCCCCTGGGCCCAGGAGCCCTCGGGGGTGCCGGTGGCATGCACGACCACCCGTCCGTCGGCCGACTCGGCCCGGTCGCAGGCCCGGCTGACCCGGGCCAGCAGATCGGCGGATATCGGCTCGGCCCCGTCGATCCGCAGGACCTCCGTGCCGGTCTGCACGCCTGTGCTCGTCATCCCCGTACTCCCCGTCCTGGTCGCGTCTATGTCAATATGCTGTTGCAGGCCGGCGCTCACCATTGGACCAGCGCCGTCTCGATCGTCGATCCGGGGCCCATCGTCATCAGGACGCCGTAGTCGCCGGGGCTCACGACCCCCTCGCGGAGCAGCCGCTCGTAGGAGAACAGGAACGAGCCGCTGGAGAGGTTGCCGTAGTCGCGCAGCACTCCGGTGGTGTGCCGGACGTCGTGCCGGGTCAGGCCGAGGTTGACGCGCACCGCGTCGATGACTTTCTTGCCGCCCGAGTGCACGAGCCAGTGCCCGATGTCGCTGCGCCGCAGCCCGGCCCGCCCGAGCAGGCCGTCCACCACGCGCTCGGCGTTCGCGCCGACCACGTAGGGGATGTCCGGGTCGAGGAAGAAGCTGAACCGGGTCAGGTCGTCGTCCCACTCGTAGCGCATGGCGTCGACGGCGTCGGTGATGATGTGGCTGGCGAAGGACAGCACGCGCGGCCCTTCGGTCCCGGCCCCGGTCCCGGCCCCGGCCCCGGCCTCTCCGCCACCGCCACCGCCACCGCCACCGCCACCGCCGCCGCTGCCGTCGGCATCGCGGTCCGGCGCGACCAGCGCGATCGCCGCCGCCCCGTCGCCGAACAGGCTGTTGACGACAGCGGTCCGCATCGTGGAGTCGAACGCGTAGGCCGCCGAACAGGCCTCCGCGCACACCATGACGGCCAGCCGGCCCGGATTGGCCGCGGACCACGCGGCCGTGGCGTTCAGGGCATTGAGACCGGCGTTGCAGCCCATCCCGACGATGTCCACGCGGTGGCAGCCGGGGTCGATGCCCAGCTCCCTGATGATCAGGGCACTGAGTCCGGGGGTGAGGAACCCGGTGGTGGTCACACAGCAGAGGTAGTCCAGGTCCTCCAGGCTTCTTCCGGCATCGCGCAGACACTCCAGGAGCGCCCGGGAACCCATGTCGACGGCCAGCCGCTTGTGCTTGGCCAGCAGCCGGCCCTGCGGTTCGGGCTGGCACACGCCGTTCTCGTCGCGCGGCGGGATGGTCAGATGGCGCCGTTCGATGGCACTGTTCAGAAAGACAGAGCGGATACGGGGGTCGTCGATCGAGAATATGTCAAGCAGTTCCTGCTGGGAGTAGGAGTCCTCGGTCACGGCGGTGCCGACACCGGTGATCCGGGCGGCGCGGACGGGGTTCGGACGGAGCCGGTCGGCCGGGCGGCGTTCCGGGGCGAGTGTGGAGCCGGGGCTGGCGATCATCGGTAGGTCCACCCCCACATGCGGGGCTTGCTCCGCACCGCCGGTGCGTAACTGGTCATCGTGCTTTCCCTTCTCAGGAGTGGCGGTTCTGCAGTGGTAGAGCGGCCGCGGCGACGAACGCGGCGAACCGCGCGACGCCCTCGGCGATTTCCGCCTCGGTCAGATAGCTGACCGACAGGCGAAGTTCATGGGTGCCGCCGCCGTCCGGATGGAAGTAGGACATCGGCGTCCAGATGACGCCGAAGTCCTGTGCCGAACGGGCCAGGGCGGCGTTGTCCGCGCGGAACGGGACGGACACGGCGAGGAAGAAGCCGCCTTCGGGCTGGTTCCACCGGACGCCGAGCGCCTCGCGGTGCTCCGCGGGGAAGGCGCGGTCGAGTTCGCGCAGGGTGGTTCGCATCGCCTGGCCGTAGTACTCGGCCGTGTCCTTGTTGAGGTCGGCCGCGCCGCCTCCGCCGGACAGCAGCATCCCGGCGACCACGGCCTGGCTGAGCGCGGAGGTGTTGACCGTGACCATGCTCTTGAGCTTGACCAGCTCATCGGCGAGCAGCCCGGTCGTCCCGGCGGCCTCGTCCGCCACCGTCTGGTCGGCCACCGCGAAGCCCACGCGGGCGCCGGGGAACAACGACTTGGAGAACGAGCCGAGGTGCACGACCCCGCGCCGCCGGTCCAGGCTCTTGAGCGTCGGCAGCTGCGGACCGGGGCTGACCAGCCGGTAGGGGCTGTCCTCGATGACGAGCACGCCCAGCCGCGCGGCCAGGTCCAGGAGCCGGCGGCGGGTGGCCGACGGCATCGTGGTCCCGAGCGGGTTGGAGTGGTCGGGGATCACATACAGCGCGCGGGGCTGCCGGCCGCGGGCACGCTCGGCGCGCACGGCGGCCTCGAAGTCGTCGCAGTGGAAGCCGTCCGGGCGTTCCGGGACCGCGACCACCTCGGCGTCGAGCAATCGCGCCGCGCCGGTGACGCCCACGTAGCAGGGGCTGGAGACCAGCACCACGTCATCGGGCCCTGAGACGAGCGCCCGCAGCACCAGGAGCATCGCCTCCTGGCAGCCGACGGTGACGACGACCGACTCCGGCGGCACGTCGATCCCCTCGTCCAGGCGCAGCGAGTCGGCGATCAGCTCGCGGATCCGCCCGGCCGTCGGGCCGTACTGGAAGAGCGCGTCCTTGACGCGGTCGGGCGTGTACCCCTGCTCTTCCAGATGCCGGATGTAGCGGCGGATGTGGTCGAAGATCTGCTCGGTGTCGAAGAACCCGTCGTAGGGACGGCCCGGCGCGAAGGAGATCGCCTCCGGGTAGCGGTGGGTGACCTCGTTGAGGAAGGTCATCGTGTCCAGGACCGGATCCGACAGGCTGCGGTGCAGCTCGCTCTTGGTCAGATCCGACGTGGGCAGATCTGATGTGGACAGATCCGACGTGGACGCGGGCCGAGGGGCCCGGGCCGGCCGGGGGACGGCCGCCGGCGGATTCGCCGGCGGATTCGAGGTCCCGGCCGTGGGCCCGGCGATCACCAGGTCCGGATCCACCGCGTCGGCCGACGCCGTCCCGGTCAGCGCCATCGCCTCGGCGAGTTCGCCCGCGACGATGTCGAACACCCGCTCCACGCCCTGCTGTCCGGCGGCGGCCAGACCGTGCAGGACGGGACGTCCGAGAAGGACCGCGCTCGCGCCCAGGGCGAGCGCCGCCAGCACGTCGGAACCGCGGCGGACCCCGCCGTCGAGCAGGATCGGCACCCGGCCGTGGACAGCCGCCGCGACCTCCGGCAGCGCGTCCAGCGTGGCCGGGGCCCCGTCGAACTGCCGCCCGCCGTGGTTGGACACGATCAGGCCCTCGACGCCGGCCTCGACCGCGATCCGGGCGTCGGCGGCGCTCAGGATTCCCTTGAGCAGCACCGGAAGCGGGCTGACGGTGCGCAGCCACTCGACGTAGTCCCACCCGGCCGCCGGCTCGAAGTCGGACGGCTCGAACTCCGCGGACCGCAGCGGATCCGCGGGCCGGAAGTTGACCGCGCAGACCTCCGCCGGCAACCGGAAACCGTTGCGGATGTCCCGGATCCTGCGCCCCGGGCGCGGAGTGTCGACGGTCAGGACCAGCGCCTCGACCCCGGCACGCTCCGCGCGCTCGATCAGGGCTCTGGTGGCGTCCCGGTCGCGGAAGCAGTAGAGCTGGAGCCACAGCGGCAGACCGGCCTGCGCGCTGATCGTCTCCAACAGCCGCCCGGCGAACGCGCTCACCACCATGCCCAGGCCCGAGGTCGCCGCGGCGCGCGCGGTCGCCACCTCGCCGTCGGGGTGGATCAGCGTCTGGTAGGCCAGGGGCGCCACGCCGATCGGCGCGTCCCAGGTCCGGCCCAGGATCCGGGTCCGGGTGGACGGGAGCCCGGCGCCGGTGAGGAAACGCGGGCGCAGCCGCAACCGGTCGAACGCCGCGGTGTTCTCCGCCAGGGTCCGCTCGTCTCCCGCGCCGCCGGCCACGAAGTCCCAGGTCGCGGCGGTCATGCGGCGGCGGGCCTCGCGGCGGACGCCGGCCAGGGTGAGGGCGCCGGTCGGCGGGTCCGTGCGGTCGTCGAGGATCATCGTGCGGCCCGCCGGTTCGCGGTCGGCGGGCGGTCGGCGCCGCGCGCCGGGGTGCTCGCGTCGTTCGCGTCGTTAGCGGTCATGGCGTCTCCATCGGTCGCTGCGGGGGTGGGGGCGGTGGGGTTTGGGCGACGGCGTTCGGGCGGTGCGGTTCTGCGCTCGGGCTACTGGCAGGTGACCTGCCAGCCCATCGTGTTAGTGCACACGGTGTCGGCGACCGAGGCGCTCGGGACGGCGCGGGCTGTCTCGGCGGCGGTGAACGCCGCCAGGGCGGACAGGACGAGGGCGGTGAGGGTGAGGATGCCGCGGCGCATGGTTTCTTCCTTCGCTCTTCGGTGTTTCTGCTCGTCTGCTGACACTTCGACGATGGCTGATGAACCGGGGCTGTTGAAGAGCTGGAAGCTGTCTGGTAGCTGCTTGTCCAAGACAAGACAGCCGGAGTCTCAGGAGCCTGAATCAGGGGAGGCCGCGCCGAACAGCTCGACATGGCAGCCCTCGAGGGTGTAGCCGCCGAGCGTCAGGCCGTCGATGCGGGCCAGCAGACCGCGGGCCGCCTTCTCGGCGCGCCGGGCGTCGGCCGCGGAGATCCACAGGACCAGCCCGGCGTCCGCCGCGCCGCCCTGGTCGGCGTACACATGCTCCAGGCCGTCATGCGGCAGCGAGGCCTCGAGGACCGCCTGCCGGAAGCCGGACGCCGGCGCGGGCGCGGGGGCGGTCGAGCCGTCGCTGCCGAGCCGGGTGATGATCGCGTACATGCTGTTCAGCATCGGTGGCGGGCCCCGTGCTCGGACAGGTGCCGGGACTGGCCGAATCTTGCCTTTCGGAAATCAGACATCTCATACTGAGGCCGATCTTCGCTGACGGGAGGCGGTCGTGCTCGAAGCCTTCGGTGTTTCAGCAGCAGCTGAGACCCTCTATCTGCATCTGCTGCGCGACCCCGCGCACGGTATGGACGAACTCACCCAGAGCCTGGGGCGCAGCCGGGACGAGGTCCGTGCCGCCCTGGACGAACTGTCGCGCCTGGCCCTGCTGCGGGCCTCGCGGGAGAACCCGCTCGCGATGCGCCCTGTGGCGCCGGACGTCGGGCTGGAGGCGCTGCTGGCCCGCAAGCAGGCGGACCTGGTCGACCGGCAGCACCAGCTCGACCAGGGCCGGGCCTCACTGGCCCTGCTGGTCGCCGAGTACGCCGAGTCCCGGCCGCTCGGCGAGCACAACACGATCGAGGAGATCGTCGGCCTGGACGCCGTCCGCACCCGGCTGGAGGCGCTCACCCACCGGACCCGGTCCGAGGTGCTGTCGCTGGCTCCCGGCGGCGTCCAGAACGCCGACACCCTCGAGGCCAGCCGTCCGCTCGACCAGCAGCTGCTCGATCGGGGCGTGACCATGCGGACGGTCTATCTGGACAGTGTCCGCAACAACGCCCCGAGCACCGCCTACGCCACGTGGCTGCGGAACCTGGGCGGCGAGGTGCGCACCGCGCCGACCCTGCCGCTGCGGATGATCATCGTCGACCGGGCCACCGCGATGATCCCGATCAGCCCCGGGGAGAGCTCCGCGGGCGCCGCGGTGCTCACCGGGCACGGCCCGGTGTCCGCGATGTGCGCGCTGTTCGACCAGATCTGGCGCTCGGCCAGCCCGCTGGGCCTGTCCTCGCGCCGGGACGACCAGGGGCTCACGCCGCAGGAGGGAGAACTGCTGCGGATGCTGGCCAACGGCGACACCGACGAGTACATCGCGCGGCGGATGGCGGTCTCCACCCGCACGGTCGGCCGGCTCGCCTCGGATCTGATGGCGCGGCTGGGGACGCGGAGCAGGTTCCAGATGGGGGTGCGGGCCGCCGAGCTCGGCTGGCTGGGGCTGGAGCGGGTGGCTGAGGAGGAGGCGGTGCTCGCTCAGGTGTGAGGCGGGTGCGCTTCGGTGTCCGCGAGCGCACGATCTCCTCAGCCGCCACCGTGACCAGGCGCCCAGGCCGCCGTCGGAGTAATCCGGCGGCGGCCTTGCTGTGCGGGCCGGAGCGGGTTGGTGCGGGTCCGTCCGGGGCGGTCCGGGCCGGCGGGGAAAGGGGTGCGCCCCGGCCGGGGGGAGCCGGGGCGCCGAAGGGCCGCCTCAGTATGGGCTGGTGCGGCCCTGGTTCGGGGGTGGGAACGTCCGGGGGTCAGTCCTCTGCTCGTTATGTTCCCGCCTCGGCTTTGACCCGGTCGTCCAGCTCCTGGGCAAAGCGCGTCCAGTCCTGCGCGTACTGAAGCGCGAGCTGCCGTACGAGCGCCGTGCAATGCGCGGGCACGGACGTCAGCATGTCGTTCCAGTCCCCGCCGCTCAGCGCGCAGTCGTGCACCAGGCGCAGGAGCCGCCGCCCCTCCTGCTTGTGGCGCAGCGAGGGATCCCGCATCAGCTTGCCCAGGACCGCGGCCGGTGCCACCGGCGGCACGCGCGGCCCGCCGGTGTTCCGGGTGGCCCGCTGCGGCGCGGGCAGGTCGCCGCGCTCCAGCCGCTTGCGGACGTCTCCGGCCGTCGCCGGGGAGACGCCGGCGACCCGCGCCACCTCCCGCAGCGGCATGTCAGGGTTCTCGGTCAGTACCTCGGCCGCCTTGAGCCGGCCCTCCTCGGCGTTGAGCGGCCGGACCCGTCCGTCCCGTCCGACGCGCGCCTCCACCTGCGCGCTCCCGTCGCCGGACTGCCGCCGGACGGCGGCCACCGTCTTCGCCCCCAGGCCCGCGACCTGGGCGATGGCCCGGTCCGACAGGTGCGGGTGGGTCGTGATGATCCGGGCCGCGGCGGCCCGCCGGTCGGCCTGAGAGAGCGGGAACCCGTGCCGCACGTTGGCCTCGACCGCGTGCAGGAAGGCGTCCTCGGTGTCCCCGTCGTAGAAGCGGACGGCGATGGTCTCCCACCCGCGCAGCGCGGCGGCCATGAGCCGGTGCGTGCCGTCGATGACCCGCATCGAACGCCGGTCGACGAGGATCGGCGGCAGGGGTCCGTCGATCTCGGCGAGCCGGGCCACGTGGGCGTCGTTCTGGCCGTCGAGGCGGGGGGACTCCCCGGGCAGGAGCGCGGCCACCGGGATGTGGACCACGTCGCCGAGGCCGGAGGACGCGGGGGACGCGGTGAACGTGGTGGACGCGGTGAACGTGGTGGACGTGGTGGACGTGGTGGGCGCGGTGCCGCCGAACACCGCACCGGCGGACCGGGCGACCTCCCCGTCGGCGTGTTCTGCGGGTCTGGGCGCGGGAACATCGAGCGAACGCATGTGAGCCTCCCGTCGCACGCCGGGACATGGCGTGCCTGCTACCGTCCCGAGTCTTCAGCAGGGACGGGGGTGTTCACGAGTGACGGGTGGTGTCAGTGTGCTGATGGTTGTTCAAGCGCCGACCGACAGCGGTTGAACAACGCAGCCGGAGCCCGCTCAGGCCGACAGGTACCGCAGCACGGCCAGGACCCGGCGGTGACCCAGGTCGTCGGGCTGCAGGTCCAGCTTCGTGAAGATGTTGTTGATGTGCTTGCCCACCGCGCTCTCGCTGACCGACAGGACGTCCGAGATCGCGGCGTTGGCGCGGCCCTCGGCCATCAGCGCCAGCACATCGCGCTCGCGCGGGGTGAGGCGGTCCAGCGGGTCGGCGGGGCGGCGGATCAGGAGTTGGGCCACGACCTCGGGGTCCAGGGCGGTGCCGCCGGCGGCGACGCGCTCCAGGGCCTCGATGAAGGAGTCGATGTCGGCGACCCGGTCCTTGAGCAGGTAGCCGACCCGGGTGGTGTCGCGGGCCAGCAGGTCGGTCGCGTACCGTTCCTCGACGAACTGGGACAGGACCAGGACCGCCGTGGCCGGGAAGCGTTCGCGGATCTGGACCGCCGCGACGATGCCCTCGTCCTTGAACGTCGGGGGCATGCGGACGTCGGCCACCACCGCGTCCGGCCGGTGCTGCTCGACCGCCGCGAGCAGCGTCACGCCGTCGCCGGTCTCCGCGACCACGTCGTGGCCGGCCAGCTCCAGCACCCGGACCACCCCGGCGCGGATGAGGACCGAGTCGTCCGCGATCACCACGCGCATGATTCTCCCTGGAAAAGTCGTTCTGTCCGGCCGCCGAGCGGGTTCACGCCCCGCAGGGCAGCTCGGCGGTCAGGATAGTCGGTCCGCCGCTCGGTGAGGTCAGCCGGAGGCGTCCGTCCACCGAGGCGACTCGCTGCGCCAGCCCGGTCAGGCCGGTGCCGCCTTGAGCGTCCGCCCCTCCCACTCCGTCGTCGCTCACCTGGATCAACAGCCGGCCGTCCCTTCGGGTCACGTCGACCGCCGCTTGTTTCGCCCGGGAGTGTTTGACCACGTTGGCCAGCGCCTCGGAGACCACGAAGTAGGCGACGGTCTCCACCGAGGCGCTCAGCGGCCCGGTGGAGCCGACGGTCAGCCGTACCGGGACCGCGGAGCGCGCGGCCACGCCGGACAGCGCGGCGTCCAGGCCGCGGTCGTCCAGGACCGGCGGGTGCAGGCCGCGCACCAGGTTGCGGATCTCCGCCATGGCTTCCTTGACCTGCTCGTGGGCGTCGATGATGACGGACATGGCCTCGGGCGTGACGTCCTTGAGCGTCTTGCGGGCAATACCCAGATGCACGGCCAGGGACGCCAGACGTTGCTGCGCACCGTCGTGCAGGTCCCGCTCGATGCGGCGGCGTTCGGCGTCGGCGGCCTCGACCGTGGCGGCGCGGCTGTCGGACAGCGTTTGTACGCGCTCGGCCAGAACGATCGTCTCGCTCGGGCCCAGCAGCCGCCGCGCGGCGGTCTCGTCGGCGTGGGCGAGAGCACTGAGGATGCGCGGTGCGTAGCAGGCCGCGGCCAGCGACACCGTGAGGGCGATGACCTGGGACCAGAACTTCTGGTCGTGGAAGTCCCGGTGGTAGTGGCCCAGTCCGAGGATGTGGGCCGGGACCTGGAACACCAGCAGGCCGCTGATGCCGATGATGCCGGCCAGGGCCACCAGGGCCAGGCCGATGAGGGGGCCGGCGAGCCCGTGATAGGCGGTCTGGCGCCACCGGGCCTCCGAGCGCAGCGCTCGGCGCAGTCCCGCGCGCAGGGGCGGCGTCTCGACGTCGAGGATCTCCAGGCCGCGCCCGGCGAAGCGCCGGCGCTGCCACCCGGTCAGGCTCGGGGCCAGCACGGGCAGCAGGCCCAGGATCACGACCACGCTGACGGCGAAGCGGGCGACGTCCAGTTCGATGCCCGAGGTCAGCAGCGACAGGACAGGCTGGCTCCAGACCAGGAGCGCGAGCATCGCCGCCGCCCACAGCGGCACGCCGGTGATGAGGAAGAGGGCGTCCTTGCCCGCCTGCGCCCAGCGGGCTCGGAGGTTCTCCTGCGTGGTCTCCTGCGCGGTCTGCTGCGTCGTCGGTCGGGTGGTCGGTTCGGTGGGAGGCACGCGTCAACCGTATTCGGGCACATCGGGGGAGAACCATCCCGCAGGCCTCACTCCCGATGGTGGTGCTGGCCCCCCACCGACACCGACGCGGGTGCCCCTGCCCGGTGACCCGAGCGGGGGCACCCAGCGGCACGTCACACGTCGACGTGGACGATCTGCGCGCCGGTGATGGCGGCTTCGGGGGTGAAGGAGAAGTCGAAGGGAGTGGTCACGTTGGTGGTGCCGGCGGGACCGGGGCAGACCGTGGTCTCGAGCTGCGAGTGCGTGGGGCCCTCCAGGACGTCCCAGGCGATGCAGTTGTTGTCTATCCAGTCGCTGTGCAGGAGCGGGGTGATGTTCCCGGTGGCGTGCGTGGTGCCGTCGGACTGCGGACACAGGGAGATGGTGCCGGTCCCGTAGGCGTTCGAGCCGTTGACGACGACACACGCCGCGTCGGCCGGACGCGCCGAGGCGGCGTTGGACACGGCAGCGGTCGGCAGGGCCAGCGCACCGGCGCCGGCGAGAACGGCGGCAAGACGGATGAGCTTGTTCACAGTGTTTCTCCTGGGTTCTCGTGGGATCGTGAAATCGCATTCCCAGGCTCGCAGGCCTCTGTGAAACCCGACAAGGCTTGCGGAATGGTGAATCCGTGCCCTGACAACTTCCACGAGAATCTGTTGGCGGCTATCGAGAAGTGTGATATCCGCGGCGTGTTCAACTGCGTCCGGAATGCCGGTTGAACACCTTCCGGGCAGCGGTACGGGAATGCCGGCGCCGGTGTTCCGGTGACCGCTTGAAGCGCTTTGGTCAAGCGGCGGTTTCGACACCGGACCAGCCCTCAAATCCGCCGGCCGGTGCCCGGCTTCACTCCAGCCATCCCCGCTTACCGGCCTTGAGTCCGGCCTCGAACCGGCTGTGCGCGTTGAGCCGGGCCATCAACTCGTCCATCCGCCGGCGTACCGTCCGCAGCGAGACGCCCAGCCGCTTGGCAGCGGCCTCATCAGTCATCCCTCGTGCGAGCATCGAGAGCAGTGCGCGCTCGGTGGGGGACAGGCCGCCGGAACTGTCCGGCGCGTCCGGCTCGGCCAGCGGCGTGGCGAGCTGCCAGGTCTGTTCGAACAGCGCTATCAGTGCCGAGACGATCCCCGGCGCCCTGACGCACACGGCGCCGAGCGCCGGGGCGTCCGGAGCCGACGGGACCAGGGCGGTCGAGCTGTCGACGATGAGCATGCGCGGGGGCAGGACCGGGAAGGTGCGGACCTCCGCGCCGTTGTCGATCATCCAGCGGCCGTACTCGACGGTGTGGGGGCTGGCCCGGACCGCCTCCTGGTAGAGGACCCGCTGATGGATGCCGCGGTGGAACAGGGCTTCGTCCAAGGGGCGTGCGGCGGTCAGGACCTCCTGGGCGACCGGTCCGCCCGGGACCGCGGAGCGGCAGTCGGTCTGGGCGTCGTGGATGATCTCCTCCATGCGGGCCTGGACCGCGTCCAGGCCGACGATCTGCTCGATCTCCAGCTGGGTGTTCTTGCGCCGCAGGTCGGAGTACTGCTCGACCATCTGCTGGACCGAGACCCGGCTCGCGGCGATCTCGCGCCGGCGTTCCTCCAGCTCGGCCTCCTGGTGGGCCAGCAGGATCCGCAGGCCGTATTCGGGACTGACCGGGCGCAGTCTGCCGGGGGTGTCGCGGGAGCTGCGCAGGAGGGTCAGCTCGCCGAGATGCTCCAGCGCGAGCCGGACTTCGCCCTCGGTGAGCACGAGCTCCGTGGCCAGATCGGCGACGCCGAGGTCGGGGTCCGTGAGAAGGGACCAGTAAACCCGTTCATCGTTTTCGCTCAGACCAAGTTGTTTGAGCACAACAAACTCCCCCGTTCATCGCTTCCTCCCCATGCGGGATTATTCCGAAGCCTTGCGAGCTGGGCAAGAATGTCTCAGCAGTAGATATCAGGACCCGAACAATTTCGGCTCGGCCGCGCGGCGCCCGCCGCGGCCGCGCGGGCCCGTGGCACCAAGCTGCCATGGCTTGAAAGTGCCTGGTCGCAGGCCTGTCGCGACGATCGCCGGGTCCCACACACTCGCTGTAGTGAGGGCTCCACCTCCGGAGTCCGCCGCCCCCACTTGGCTGAGATCGCCCTTCACGGCGACCTGTATACACAGGAGTTGTCATGTCTTTTCTCAAGCTGTTTATTGCGGTGATCGCGGCGTCCGGCATGCTGCTGGGGGCCGGCGCCGCCTCGGCCACCGCCGCCGGCCGGACCGGGACCGGGACCGGGACCGCCTCCGTCGTCCGGTCCGACGACACGCCGCCCGCGTCGGACGGCGACCCGGCCTGTACCAGCTGCTGGGGATGAGTTGGCTATGCAGGTTGTCGTGCTCCGGCTGCTGCCGGGAACGGGGTCACGGGTACCGGCGCTCGACAGCGCCGAACTGGTCGGCATGCTGAAGGCGGTCGCCACGGCCGAGCACCGGCTGGAGCACGCGATGGCCCGGGATGTTCCGGACGGGGACGGGGCCGTGGACGTGGTGCTCTTCCACCGCGGTGCGGGCATGGCCGAGTGCGAGACGGCGCTGGACCTGTGCGGCCGGGCGGTCGCCAAGTTCCCCGAGCTCGCCGGATTCAGTGTCCTGTGCCGCTCCGACGAGGCAGCCGATGTCCTGTTCATGCTCAGACTGGGGGACGGGGAATTGTGAACACTGTTTCCAACAATCCGGTGGACCCGGCCCGGGCCGTGGAGCCCGCACCGTGGCAGAGTTCTGTCGGGGACCGCTTCTTCGCCGGTTCCCTGCACGGGATCCGGGCCGCCGGCGGGGACGGGGCCGCGGCGGAGTGGAGTCCCGCGGCGGGCTCGGTCGAGTACGGCGCCGAGATCGTCCTGGTGCCGGTGGCGGACTTGT
This sequence comes from Catenulispora sp. MAP12-49, assembly GCF_041262705.1. NCBI lineage: Bacteria > Bacillati > Actinomycetota > Actinomycetes > Catenulisporales > Catenulisporaceae > Catenulispora > Catenulispora sp. MAP12-49. The sequence continues at coordinate 196,711 of NZ_JBGCCP010000012.1, forward strand.
GCGACGCGGACTCCCCGCGGACGGCCGGGCTCGATCCGGTCCATCTGCGGGCCCTGGCCGAGATCGAGGCGCCGCTGCCGCCGATCGTGGTGCACCGGGGACCGCCGATGCGCGTCGTGGACGGCATGCACCGGCTCACCGTGGCCCGCACGAAGGACCAGGAGCTGATCGCCGTCCAGTTCTTCGACGGCAGCCGGGAGGACGCGTTCCGGCTGGGGGTCAGCTCGAACGTGGCCCACGGCCTGCCGTTGTCGGCCGAGGACCGGCGCACGGCGGCGGCCCGCATCATGGGGTCGCACCCGCGGCTGTCCGATCGGGCGATCGCACGCACCACGGGCTTGGCGGCGCGGACCGTCGCGGACATCCGGGCCGGTCTGCAAACCGGGACCGCGGGCCGCGAACGCCTCGGCGCCGACGGCCGGGTCCGTCCCCTGTCGGGGGTCCAGGGCCGGCTGGCGGCCGCCGAGATCATCGCCCGGCGGCCGCAGGCCTCGCTCCGCGAGATCGCCCGCGAGGCGGGCATCTCGGTGGGCACCGCCCGCGACGTACGGCTCCGTCTGCAGGCCGGAGAGCCGCCGGTACCCGAGCGGCGGCACACCGCGCCGGCCGACGTGCCGGGCGTGGACGTCTCCGCGGCGCTCAAAGGGCTGCGGCACGATCCGACGCTGCGCTACTCCCAGTCCGGCAGAGCCCTGATCCGCTGGTTCGACACGCGGGTCGTCGTCCAGGGCCAGGCCGACCAAGCGGTGCGGGCCGTACCCCCGCACTGGCGGCCGACCCTGGCCGCCGTCGCCCGGGAGTGCGCCAAGGCGTGGCTCTCGGTGGCCGATGAGTTCGAAGGCTCGGGCTGACGGCAGGCGCCCGGGCCGCGGGCACCGCCAGACCGTTCGGCAGTCGGCCTGGTGGTGCCCAGCCCAACCCAGCCCAGCCCACTCGGACGTGGTTCAGCCCACGGTCCGAAAGGCCAGCGACACGTTGTGCCCGCCGAAACCGGAGGAGTTGCTCAGCGCCACACTCCGTCCCGCGGCGACCGGCAACCGCCGCGGTTCGGTCGCGATGTCGAGTCCGGCCGCCGTCGACGGATCGGGCTCGTCGAGGTTGATCGTGGGCGGCGCGAGCCCGTCGCGCAGCGCGCAGATCGCGGCCACGGCCTCGACCGCGCCGGCCGCCCCGACCAGATGGCCGGTCATCGATTTCGTCGCGGACACCACCGGCCGCCGGTCGCCGCGGTGCGCGCCGAGCTCGGCGCGCACCGCGGCGGCCTCGGCGGCGTCGCCCGCGCGCGTCGACGTCGCGTGCGCGTTCACGTGGACCACGTCCTGCGCCGTCGCCCGCGCGTCGGCCAATGCGTTGCGCATGGCCAGAGCAAGTCCGGAACCCTCGGGGTGGGGAGCGGTGATGTGGTGCGCGTCCGCCGAGAAGCCGACGCCGGCGGCGACGGCCAGCACCTCGGCGCCGCGCCGGGCCGCGTGCGCGGCCGACTCCAACACCAGGATGCCGGCGCCCTCGCCGAGCACGAAGCCGTCCCGGTCCCGGTCGAAGGGCCGCGAAGCCCGCTCCGGCTCGTCGTTGCGCAGCGACAGCGCCTGCATCGCGGAGAACATCCCCAGCAGCTCCGGGGTGATCATGGCCTCGGCACCGCCGGCCACCACGACGTCGGCCCGTCCCGAGCGGATCATCTCCATGCCGTATCCGATGGCCTCCGCGCCGGACGCGCAGGCACTCACCGAGGTGTGGACGCCGGCGCGGGCATCGAGTTCGATGCCGATCCAGGCGGCCGGGCTGTTCGGCATCAGCATGGGCGCGCTGAACGGCGAGAGCCGGCGCCAGCCGCGCTCCCGGAAGGTGTCCAGGACCGAGACGGTCGTGCTGAACCCGCCGATGCCGGTGCCGACCGAGACGGCGAGCCGCTCGGGGTCCACCTCCGGCAGCCCCGCGTGCCGCCACGCCTCCAGCGCGGCCGTCAGCGCCAGCCCCGCGCAGCGGTCCATGGTCCGCAGCCGCGAGCTCGGGATGACCGCCGCGAGGTCGATGTCGGCCGGCGCGCCGATCCGCACCTGCAAGCCGGCCGTGGTCTCCTGCGGCAGGGTCCGCACCCCGGACTGCCCGGCCAGCATCGCCTTCCACGCCGACGGCGCGTCCGCGCCCACCGGCGTGACGGCGCCGAAGCCGGTGACGACGACCGCGGTGTTCCCGGAATCCCCGATATCCATGATGTTCTCGATGTCCACGATGTCCACTGCGCATCAACGCCCATCTGGAAGTCGGCCGATCTGGAGGCGATCCGTGCCGGGCACGGTCCGGCCCACGATGGCACAGCGCCGGAAAGCGGCTCAATACTCTGATCCGCTCCGGGTGCGCGGCCCGTCCGCGGGGGCGTTCAACTGCGGCGCCGGGCCGGTTGAACGTCCGTGCTCTGACATTGACCCGGCAACGGCCCCCCGACCTACTCTCGGTGGCGCGGCCTGCCCCGACGGGCCCGGCGCCACACCGCCCGGGCGGGGGCGCCGCCGAGCGACCAAGGGAGCCCGCTGGTGAATCCGCACGACATCCGCCTGCTGGGGCCGATGCCCGACATGCTGCGGACCGCGCCGGAGCCGATCGCACCGATCGTCACTCCGGCCGGCGACCGCATGTGGCTGGTCCGCGACTACGCGCTGGCCCGCCTGGTGCTCTCCGACCGGCGGTTCAGCCGGTCGCGCGCCGTGGCACCGCAGGCCCCGAAGTTCCTGGACACCCAGCCGGTGCCGGAGTCGGTCATGAGCATGGACGGCTCGGACCACGCCCGGCTGCGCCGCGTCACCGCCCGCGCCTTCTCCGCGCAGCGCATCGCCGCGCTCACCCCGCTGGTCGAGAACCTGGTCGACGAGCAGCTGGCCCTGATGGCGGCGGCCGGACCGCCGCTGGACTTCGCCGCCGGGCCCGCGACGCACCTGCCGATCGCCGTCATGTGCGGACTGCTCGGCGTGCCGGCCGACGACATCGACCGGTTCCGGGACTGCGTCAGCGTGCTGTTCGACATCGAGGCCACGCCCGAGGACGGCGCGCGCCGCCGGCTGGAGCTGGCCCGGTACATGACCAGGCTGCTGGCCGGCAAGCGCCGCCGGCCCGGCGAGGACCTCCTCAGCGTCCTGATCGCCGAGCACGAGCGCGGCGGCCTGACGCGTTCAGAGCTGCACACCATGGGACTGACGCTGCTGATGGCCGGCTTCGAGTCGACCATCGGCCAGATCACCCTCGCGGTGCTGGCGTTGCTGAACGACCCGGAGACCGCGCGGATCCTGCGCGACAAGCCGGAATCGGTGCCGACCGTCGTGGAGGAGCTGCTGCGGCTGAACTCCGCCTCGGTCGTGACCTTCCCCCGGGTCGCCGTCGAGCCGGTACCGGTCGGCGGCGTCACCGTGCAGGCCGGGGAAGCCGTCGTGGTGTCGATGCTCGACGGGAACCGGGACGCGGCGGTGTTCCCCGAACCGGACCGGCTGGCCCTGGACGGCCGCGACCCGGTTCACCTGGCCTTCGGGCACGGCACGCACCGCTGCCTCGGCGCGCCGCTGGCCCGGCTCCAGCTCCAGGTCGTCCTGACCCGGCTGTTCGCCCGCTTCCCGACGCTGCGCCTGGCGGACACCCCGGACCCGGTGGTCTGGAAGGACGGTCTGGCCACGCGCGGCCTGGTGCGGCTCATGGTGGACTGGGAGCCCGGCGATGGCCACCGGTAGCGCGGGCCGCGACGGTGCGGCGGGCTCACCACCTGCTCGCGGGATGCGGATCTGCCTGGTGCTGGGAACCGGGCGCTGCGGCTCCACGGCCCTGTCCGACGTGCTGGCCGGCCATCCGGACATCCTGAGCGTCTCAGAGCTCTTCGCCGGCCTGCGGGGCCGGGACCTCACCGAGCGCGACCTGGACGGGGCGCAGTTCTGGGACTTCCTGAGCCGCCCGCTGCCCGCCGACGCGGTGTTGCAGCGCTGGAAGATCGCCCCGGAGGTCCTCTACCCGCTGTTCGAGCCGCGCGAGGGCGCGAGCCGGTTCGCCTGGCCCGCCGATCTCCCGCCGCTGCTCGGCGTGACGCTCCCGCATCTGACCGACCGGCCGGACGATCTGTACGCGAAGCTGGAGGCGGCGACGCCGCGCCGGGGAAGGCAGCCGCTGTCGCGGCATCTGCGCTGGCTGTTCGACGTCCTGGCCGGGGACCGGAGGCCCTCGGTCGTGGTCGAGCGGTCCGGTGGATCGCTGGGCAGCGCCGCGGCGCTGCTGCGGCTGTTCCCCGAGGCGCAGGTCGTCCATATGTACCGGGACGGCCGTGAGTGCGCGGCGTCGATGAGCCGGCACCCGCGCTTCAAGTTCACCGCGATGCAGGCCCAACTCGCCGCGGCACTCGGCCACGACCCGTACGGCGAATCAGGGCCCGGTGTCACGGCCGGCCGGCGGCCCGGGCCCGGGCCCGGTGTCACGGACGGCATCCCGGCTGACCCGGCGCTGGCCGCACTCACCCCGGACCGGATCACCGCCGAGGCCTTCGCGGCCCATCAGGTCCCGATCGCGCGCTACGGGCTCATGTGGTCGGCGATGGTGGCCGCCGGGATGCCCGCGCTGCCCAAGGACGCGCGGCTGCACGAACTGGACTACCGCGATCTGGTGGAACGGCCCGACGCCAGCGTCGCAGGGCTCTTCGACTTTCTCGGCGTCGACCGCGACAGCCGGCGCGAGGCGGTCGGGGCCGCCGGGATCGCCGCGCCCCGGGCGGTCCGGGCCGAACTCGGCGAGGCGCGGTGGCAGGAGCTGGGCCGGGCCTGCCGGATGGGGATGAACCGCCTCTACGGGCGGGGTGCGTGGACATGACAGGACACTGCGAACCGCGAACTGCGAACTGCGAACTGCGAACCGCGAACCGCGAACTGCGAACAAGGGAGACACCGCGATGAGTGAGATATCCGTCCCCGAAGCCGTCGGGATGCTGGCCGAGATCTCCGGCCGCCGCGATCTGGACGCCGGCGTCGTCTTCGGGACCCTCGGGCTGGACTCGCTGCAGTCCATCGAGTGGCTGACCATGATCGAGGACGGGCTGGGGATCGAGTTCGACCTGCGGGCGCTGGACTTCTACACCTTCGCCGAGAAGAGCGTCGGCGACGTCCTGGGCGTCCTGTACGAGTACGCGGCCGCCGCCGCGACCGGCTGAGAGCGGGGGAGCCGATGAATCCCGTACCCGGCGCGCCGACGCCCGGCCCGCCGACGCCCGGCCCGCCTGCCGCGGTCCTGGCCGGGTTGGGCGCCTACGTCCCGCCGCGGGTCGTCACCAACGAGGAGCTGACCCGCGAGCTGGACACCTCCGACCAGTGGATCTTCAGCCGCACCGGGATTCGGCAGCGGCATGTGGTCGAACCCGGGACGGCGACCGCCGACCTGGCGGCCGAGGCCGGCGCGCGGGCCCTGAAGTCCGCCGAGGCCTCCGCCGTCGACGCCGTCGTGCTGGCCACGGCGACGCCGGACCGGCCGTGCCCGGCCACCGCGCCGGACGTGGCCGCCCGGCTCGGCCTCGGCGGGATCGCGGCCTTCGACGTCGCGGCGGTGTGCAGCGGGTTCGTCTACGGGCTCTGGGTCGCCGCCGGCGCCATCGCGACCGGCGCCGAACGGGTCCTGCTGATCGCCGCCGACACCTTCAGCACCATCACGGACCCCGCCGACCGCGCCACCCGCGTGATCTTCGGCGACGGTGCGGGCGCGGTGGTGCTGCGCCGCGGCACGGCCGGCGAGCCCGGCGCGCTGGGCCCGATCGACCTGGGCAGCGACGGCACCCAGGCCGAGCTGATCATGATCCCCGGCGGCGGCTCGCTGCGGCCGGCCGGGACGCCGGACGGCCAGGCCTCGCCGTACTTCACGATGCGCGGCCGCACGGTCTTCCGCATCGCCGTGGAGCGGATGACCGCCTCCTCCCGCACGGTCCTGGCCCGCGCCGGCTGGAGCGCCGACGACGTCGACCTCCTGGTGGCGCACCAGGCCAACGCCCGCATCACCGAGGCGCTCGGCGAGCGTCTGGGCATCGCGGCCGCCTGTCGGGCCTCGAACATCGCCAAGGTCGGCAACACCGCCTCGGCCTCCATCCCGCTGGCCCTGGCCGACGCCGCGGCCCAGGGCACGCTCCGGCCCGGCCACCGGGTCCTGATGACGGCCTTCGGCGGCGGCGCCGCCTGGGGCTCGGCGGCACTGGTCTGGCCGGACCTGGCAGGGCACTGAGATCGGCGCGCGACCGGCGCCACCAACGCGGTCGGCATAACCAGCACGCCCGGCGTAATCAGCGCAACAAGTACAACCGGCATAACCGGCGCGGCCGCGCGAGGACGCGGCCGTGCGATCCCACCGGCGTGACCCCTGGCGGTCACCCGCCCACACAAGGAGAACCGATGACCGACCTGGAGAACCGCCTCGCGACCGTGCTGGTCGACCGCTTCGGCCTGCTCTCGGAGGACCTGGACCCCGACGCCACCTTCGGCGACCTGGAGATCGACTCGATCTGTCTGGTCGAGCTGGCCGTCATCTCCGAGGACGAGTTCGGCGTCCCGATCGGCGACGACGACTTCACCGCCCAGCACACGCTGCGCACCGCCGCGAGCCTGCTGGCCAGCAAGGGCGCGCGAGTCTGATGGCCGGTCCCGACCCCGGCTTCGCCGTCGCCGTCACCGGCCTGGGCCTGGTGACCGCGGCCGGCGTCGGCGTCGCCCGGACCTGGCAGGGGGTCTGCGACGGGACGCCCGCCGCGGCCACCGACCCGGACCTGGCCGGCCTGCCGGCCGACATGTCCTGCCGGGTGCCGGACTTCGACGCCGAGGCGCTGCTCGGCCACCGCGTGGCCTGGCGGCTCGACCGCCACGTCCAGCTGGCCCTGGCCGCGGCTCACGAGGCCCTGGCCGACGCCGCGCTGGACACCTCGGCGTGGGACCCGGCCCGGGTCGGCGTGGTGCTCGGGACCGCGCTGGGCGGCATGCCGGCCTGGGAGCGGGAGAGCGCCAAGCTCCACGCCTCTGGTCCCTCAGCCGTGTCCCCGCGCCTGATCCCGCTGGCCGCCCCGAACATGGCGGCCGGCGAGATCGCCATCGCCACCGGCGCCGGCGGCCCCAACTTCGGCACCTGCACCGCGTGCGCCTCGGGGGCTACCGCGATCGGGACGGCGCGCGAGCTGCTGCGCTCAGGGCTCTGCGACATCGTCGTGGCCGGCGGCGCCGAGGCCTGCGTGTGCCCGCTCGTGGTGACGCCGTTCGGCCGGATGGGCGCGCTGTCCAAACGCCGCGGCGACCCGGCGGCGGCGTCCCGGCCCTTCGACGCGGATCGGGACGGCTTCGTCCTCGGCGAGGGCGCCGGCGTCCTGATCCTGGAGCGGACCGAGCACGCGCGGGCGCGCGGCGCGCGGATCCACGCGCGGCTGAGCGGATACGGCGCCTCGGCGGACGCGGTCCACCCCACGTCCCCCGATCCCGAGGGCCGGGGCGTGGCGCGCGCGGTCACCGCGGCCCTGGCCGACGCGGGCCTTTCACCCGGCGACGTCGACCACGTCAACGCGCACGGCACCTCGACCCCGCTCAACGACGCGATCGAGGCCCGCACCATGCACCGCCTGCTCGGCGACCGGCCGATCCTGACCTCGGCCAAGGGCGCCCTGGGCCACACCCTCGGCGCGGCCGGGGCGATCGAGGCGGCCCTGACCGTCCGCACCATCGCCGAAGGCCGCATCCCGCCGACGGCCAACCTCGACGCCCTCGATCCCGCGATCGCGCTCGACGTCGTCGCGAAGGTCCCCAGAACCGCCGAGGTCGAGGTCGCGCTGAGCAACTCCTTCGGGTTCGGCGGGCAGAACGCCGTGCTCGTGCTGACCAGGCCCTGATCAGGCCTGACCAGGCCCTGACCCGGACGCCCCGAACCCACCGCGAACCAGGAGGAACACTTCCGTGAATCCGACCATTGAGACAGTCGACCGCGCGCCGGCTGCGGGGCCAGCACCGAAACCGGCCGCCGTCTGGGATCCGCTGGGCGGACGCACCCTGGCCCCGGCCCCCGACGGCGCGCGTCTGCGCGCCGGCTGGGCCGCGCGGGACGCGCTGAGCGCGGCCCGGCTGGCCCTGGTGCTCCAGCAGATGGGCGCCTTCGCCGCGCCCGGCGAGCGCCGGGACCGGTCCGCGCTGGACGCCGACCTCGGCGTCGCCGCCGAGCACCGGCCGCTGTTCGGTGTTCTGATCGACGTGCTCCTCGCGGCGGGCTTGCTACGCGCCGAGGGCGAGGCCGTCGTGGCCGCCGAGCCCGTCGCCGCGCTGGCCGGCCGGGACCTGGCCGCCGAGTCCGCCGCGCTCGTGGCCGCCCACCCCGAGGTGACGGCCCAGACCGCACTGCTCGACGCCTGCCTGGCCGAGTACCCGCGCCTGCTGCGCGGCGAGGTCAAGCCGATCAACGTCCTGTTCCCGGGCTGGAACATGGATCTGGTGGAGGGCGTGTACCGCGGCGACCCGGTCTCGGACCGGCTCAACGAGCTGGCGGCCGAGAGCGTCGCCGAGCCGGTCTTCGCCGCCCGCCGGGCCGGCCCGCTGCGGATCCTGGAAGTCGGCGCCGGCACCGGCGGGACCACGACTCAGATCCTTGAGACGGTGGCCACGGCCGCGGGCCGCTTCACCTTCACCTACACGGACATCTCCGCCAGCTTCCTGCGCCACGGCCGCCGCCGCTTCGCCGCGGACCACCCCACGATGCGCTTCGACCGCCTGGACATTGAAGCCGACCCCGCCGAGCAGGGCTTCGAACCCGGCGCCTTCGACCTGGTGGTCGCCGCGAACGTCCTGCACGCCACCGCCGACCTCCCCCGCACCCTGGCCAACGTCGCCCAGCTGCTGAGCCCCGGCGGCCGCCTGGTCCTCCGCGAGATCACCACCCCGATGATGTTCGTCACGATGTCCTTCGGCCTCCTCGACGGCTGGTGGAGCGCCCAGGACGGCCTGCGCATCCCCGGCTCGCCACTGGCCGGCGTGCCAACCTGGACCCGCCTCCTGCACGACGCCGGGTTCGCCCGAGTGGCGGCGCTGGCCCCGGTGGCGGGGGAGGGCGCCGCGGACGTGTTCGGACAGCATGTCATCGTCGCAGAACGCTGATACGGCGCCGGTTCCGGCCGGCCGCGCATCGGTTTCGTCGCCCCGCATCTACTGCCTCCCGCCGGCCGGATGCGGGGCGAACGCCTTCCGGCACTGGCCGGACCGGGTCGCGCCCGGGACGCGAATCTGCCCGATCCTGCTTCCCGGGCGCGAGACCCGGCTGCGCGAGCAGCCCTTCACCGACATGGCGGCGCTCGTCGAGGCCGTGGCGCCGGAGGTCGACACCGTCGCCCCCGGCGTCAGTGTTCTGCTCGGCCACAGCTTCGGGGCGCTCGCCGCGTTCGAGACCGCGCGGCTGCTGCGTCGGGCCGGCTCGCCGCCGCCCGCGCTGCTGGTGGTCCTCGGCGCCGCCGCGCCGCAGCTGCCGGTGCGGCGGCGCGGCGCGGAGGGGATGGTCGACTTCCTGCGGCGCGTCGGCGGGATGCCCGAGGAGGCACTGGCCCATCCCAAGCTGCTGCGGCTGATCATGCCCGCGCTCCGGGCCGATGTGGGTCTGTGCGAGGAGTACGAGTACGCCGACGAGCCGCCGCTGGACACCCCGATCCTGGCCCTGGCTGGGAACCGGGACGCGCTGGTGCCGGTCGAGGCGGTCGCGGCCTGGGAGGCGCAGACCACCGCCGGCTTCCGGTTCGAGGTTCTGGACGGCGACCACTTCTTCCCCGGCCGTAGCGACGAGTTCTTCGCGTTCCTGGATGAGGCTTGCCGCATGCTCGCTCGTCGGTAAACGAGCCCTGACATGAACACCAAAGAGGCGTGGGCCCAAGCCCACGCCTCCTTGTCACAGGGTTACGCGGCGTCCGTCAGGAGCACCTCGGCCACCGGACGCCGAGCGCCCATCCGTCCCGGCACGATCGTCAGCACCACCATCGCCACGAGGATCCCCACCACGACCGCGGCCAGCCAGGCCGGCGACGGATACACCGTGGTCTCCCCGCGCTTCACCGCGGTGAACAGCCCGATCCCCCCGGGGACGCCCAGCAGGCCGCCCAGCAGCGCCGGCACCACCTGCGCCGCCACGATGCCCGTGGTCACCTGCGACGGGGACGCGCCCAGCGCCCGCGTCAGCGCCGAGGCGCGCCGGGCGTCGTAGACCGTCGCCCAGGCGATGAAGATCGCGTTGATCGCGGCCAGCGCCGACAGCGCCACCGTGACCACCAGCAGGACCTGGTTCATCCGGTCGGTCATCGGGTTGTCCAGGCCGGACGTGCCGCCGGACTGCTGCGCGTTCAGATGGGTGTGGGCGCACAACACCGCGACGACACCGCTGGCCGTGATGGCGATGCTCGCCACGTTCAGCAGCGTCCGCCGCGGCCGGCGGGCGGCGATCCGCAGACCGATCAGCAGCGGCACCGGCAGCCGGGCCGAAATGGCCGTGGCCAGCGGCCGCCGGCGCGGGGCGCGCGTGGCGGCGACGAGTGCCTGCACCGTGCTGATCCGGGCGGCGCGCACCGCCGGGACGAACGTGGCCAGCACCGCCACGCCGACCGCCACCGCGGCCACGATCACCATCGAGCTGACCGTGAGCTGCGGGGTCGCCGCCGTGCCGAGCAGTCCGGAGCCCGGGCTCGTCAGCGCCGGCGCGGCCAGCCGTCCGGCGGCCAGCCCGGCCGCCGTGGCCAGCAGCGCCACCAGCAGGTACTGGGCCAGGAGCACCGCGGCGACCAGCCGAGGCGTCGCGCCGACGGCCTTGAGCAGCCCCACCCGGCGGGTCTGGTCGGCCATCCGGCCGCCGACCAGCACGGCCACGCTGGCGATCGCCAGCAGGCCGAGCAGCCAGCTCAGCACCAGCATGTCGCGCTGCACCGTGTCGACGACCTTCGCGTCCTGGGTGCCGATGTCGACGTAGGTGTTGAAGCCCACCTGCGCGGCGTCGTCGCTGTTCGGGCCCTGCGCCGGCGGCGGCCGGTGGGTGTTGATCCAGGTGTAGGCGTCGGCCGGGTCGGCCAGCTTCAGCGCCGCCAGGAAGTACAGCGGGGCGGCCGGCGTGGCCAGCGCCTCGGCGTCGGACGGCGCGACCCAGACCTGGCCGGTGCTCTCGCCCTGCTGCCGGGTGGTGCCCTGCTCGCAGCCGTCGGTGCAGGTCTGCGGGTAGGGCGGGATGGCGGCGGTGACGGCGATCCCGACGACGGCGAAGGCCTTGCCGTTCAACGTGATCGTGGTGCCGGTCCTCAGGCCGAGCGCGTCGGCGAAGCTGCGCTCCAGGACCACCTGGCCGGGACCGCTGAGCCAGTGGCCCTCGGCGGGCTTGGGCTGGTCGACCGCCACAGCCTCGGGCGTGCGTCCCTCCACCTGCGCGTGAGCACTGTGGCCGTTTCCGGTGAAGGTGGTCCACGCGGTCGGGAACGGTCCGCTCTTCGCGGTGACGCCCGAGGCGCCGAGCACGCGGTCCAGCATGCTCATATCAGGGGACTGACCCGAGTTCTTGGCCGGGTAGAAGTTCACGGCGACGTCGGGCCCGGCCGTGGCGGTACGCGTCTGCTGGTAGGGCTGGTCGGTGACGCCGCCCAGGGTGAGTCCCAGGGTCAGGGTGGTCGTGGCGGCGGTGAAGGCCACGAACAGCAGCACGGCCTCGGCGCGCCGGCGGCGCAGGTCCCGGGCGGCCAGGCGGAGGATGATCCGCAGGCGTGGCATGGCTCAGCCGTCCAGTCCGGCGAGCGCGCCGCGCTGCCCGGTCACGGGCCCGGACTTCGACCCCGACCCGGACCCGGCCCCGCTCCGGCCGGCCGGCCGGCTCTCGTCCACGAAGACCCCGTCGCGCATGGTGATCAGCCGGTCCGCGGTGTTCGCGACGCGCGGGTCATGGGTGACCAGGACCAGCGTCTGGCCGTCGGCGCGGAGCCGCGCGAACAGCCGCATCACGTCGGCGGTGGCCTCGCTGTCCAGGTTGCCCGTCGGCTCGTCGGCCAGCACGATCAACGGTTCGTTGACCAGCGCGCGGGCCACCGCGACCCGCTGCCGCTGGCCCCCGGACAGCTGCGAGGGCAGATGGCGGGCGCGCTCGGACAGGCCGACCTGCTCCAGCAGGCTCAGCGCGCGCTTGCGGGCCTTGCGGGCCGAGCGGCCGGCCAGCAGGGCCGGCAGTTCGACGTTCTCCACCGCGGTCAGCTCGTCCATCAGCTGGAAGGACTGGAAGACGAAGCCGATCGAGTCGCGGCGCATGTGCGCCAGCGCCCGCTCGCCCATCTTGTCGATGCGCTTGCCGGCGATCCAGACCTCGCCCTGCGACGGGCGGTCCAGGCCGCCCAGCAGTTGGAGCATGGTGGACTTCCCGCAGCCGCTGGGCCCGGTCAGGGCCACCGTCTCGCCGGGGGCGACATCGAGGTCGCAGTTCTCGACGGCGTGGACCTGCCCGTCTCCCTTTCCGTATTCCTTGCGGAGCCCGCGGGCTCGAAGCACTGGGTTGGTGGCCGTGGTGGTCATGATGATCTGCTCCTAGGGCCTTTCCGGCCGGTCTTGGTCCAGCTACCTTCGTCTGCGTCGAACCGTGCCGCGTGACGGGCGCCTCAGGCGATGGCATTCCCCCATGGATAGCGGCTGGCCGCCAAGAGTGTCAAACCCCTGATTAACGTTTTCCGGTACCCGGCCGCCGGTTCCGTCCGACTGCGGCCGGGCCGCGGTTGAACAGTGCGGCACGGCTGTTGATCGATACGCCGGCCGCGGGTCATAGTGGCGCGGAGGGTGCATATTCTTTCGAGAAAGGGCGGCACGCAGATGAATCCGTTCGACAATCCCGAGGCCGACTTCCTGGTGCTGGTCAACACCGAGAACCAGCACTCGCTGTGGCCGGTGTTCGCCGATGTCCCCGAGGGGTGGAAGACGGTGTTCGGCAAGGCCCCGCGCCAGGAGTGCCTGGACTACATCGAGGAGTCCTGGACCGACATGCGTCCCAAGAGCCTGATCGACGCGATGGAAGGGAACTGATCCGCTCGCCGGATCGGCGTGGTCTCGTCGCGGGGAGGTCGTCGAGGGAATCGTGAAGGGCGGACCGGGATCCCGGTCCGCCCTTCACGATTCCCTCGATCGGGTTACACCAACCCCCGCTCGGCGAGCAGCGCCCGGACCGCCCGCACCGACCCGGCGACGTCCTCGGAGCCGGTGTCGATCCGCAGCTCGGGGCTCGGCGGCGGCTCGTAGGGGTCGTCGACGCCGGTCAGCCCGGTCAGCGTCCCGGCCCGCTGGCGCGCGTACAGGCCCTTCACGTCCCTGTCCGCGCAGACCTCGACCGGCGTCGCGACGTGCACCTCGAGGAACGCAGTACCGGACCTGCGGTGCCATTCGCGCACCGCGTCCCGGCTGTCCTGGAACGGCGAGACGACCGCCGCCAGCACCAGAACCCCGTTGCGCGCCAGGAGTTCGGCGACGTAGCCGATCCGCCGGACGTTGGCGTCGCGGTCGGCCCGGCTGAAGCCGAGGCCGGCGGACAGGAAGGCACGGACCTCGTCGCCGTCGAGGATCTCCGCGCCGCGGCCCTCGGCGCCCAGGAGCTCGGCCAGCCGGCAGGCGATCGTCGACTTCCCGGCGCTGGGCAGGCCGGTGAGCCAGACCGTCGCCCCGGTGCGGGACGGTTCGGTGTGGGACAGATCGGTGCGGGACGGATCGGAGCGCCCGCGGGAAGCGGGCAGAAGCATGTTTCGCAAGGCACTGGCATGAATAGTCGTCACCGCCGAATTCCTTTCAAGTCGGTGTCCGGCTCCACCCTGGCACCGGCTTTCTCCGGGGATCAAACATCGGCGGCATCGGGATTGTGAACGCGCCCGAGCGCTGTCTATCTTGGGGCCATCGCGGAACTGTCCGGTAATTCGCCCGGCAATCTCGAGGAGTTGTTCTCCCATGAATGAACTGACCCAGCGCCTGTCTGCGGGCGACCACCCGGTGACGCTCGGCGGGCCGACGCCCTCGGTCGCCGAACTCCGGCAGCGGATCGAGGAGTTCGCGCACGTCAGCGTGAAGTTCACCGGCACGCGCGGCGGGACCGACCTGGGCGTCCGCCTGGACCTGGCGGCGACCGACCTGACCGCGGCGGACTTCCAGGCCTCGGCCGGCACGGTCCACCTGGAGGGGACCCTGAATCTGAACGGCGACCCGGTCCGCTGCGTCGCCGACCTGGACCTGGCCACGCTGAACGGCACCGGCCGCCTGGTGCTCGTCTGATAGCACGAACCCTGATACCGCTGACAGCGGCCCCGGCTCGATGAGAAGCCGGGGCCGCTGTCCGTGTTCTGCGATCGGGACGTCACCAGACCCATTCGCGCTTGGCGTACAGGTGCTCCGCGTTGATGTTCCGCGCCGCGCACCAGGACAGGAACTGCTCGACCTGCTGCAGTTGGTAGGAGTCCTCGGTGTAGCTCGTGGCCATCACGTGCCCCAGCCACGGCTCCTCGCCCATGGCGTAGATGTACGCCTCGGACGCGCCCAGCTCCTCCATGATCGCGCAGGCCTGCGACGCGTCGGAGCCCGACAGCGTCCGGGAGTCGCTCATCTTCTTCGTCACCGGCCGGGTCAGCAGCGACTGGTAGAGCCAGGTCAGCGGCGCGCCGGCGCACTCCATGCCCAGGAAGGCCATGTCGACCCGGCCGACGCGGCCGCGGATGTACCGGTACAAGCCCGGGTCGATGCCCGAGGAGTCCGCGCCCACGAAGACGGTGCGCCCGGCCAGCTCGACGCAGAACGTCGACTTCGCTCTGATGTCCAGGTCGGCGTGCTCGCCGAGGAACGGCGTGGCGACCACCTTCCCGCCCGGGAACTCCACCTCCGAGAAGTCGTCCACCTCGGTCACCGGCAGGCCGGCGCGGCTCAGGGCGAGCGCGAGCGAGGGATCGGCGAGGTTGCCGCGCGAGGAGCGCGGGACGACCACCGACCCGACCCGGCCGCGCAGCTGGAGCAGGGTCTCCAGCACGATGTGGTCCTGGTGTCCGTGGGTGATCAGGACCAGGTCGATGTAGTCGGGCAGATCCCGCAGCGTGTAGCGGTCCGTGGCGCCGGCCTCGGCGCTGATGAACGGGTCGGTGACGATCGCCGCCTCGGGAGTCTGCAGGACCAGGCAGGCGTGGCCGAAGTAGCGCACCCGGCCGCCGCCGGCGATGTGCCGGTCCTCGGCCAGGTCGGGTGCGTCGGTCAGGAGCCCGTCCAGGAACGCGGCCTGCGCGGAGTCCAGTTCCAGGGCTTCCTGGAGCCGGCGCAGCGTCGTGCCGTGGACCCGCGCCCGGAACAGCTCCGTCAGCCCGGGGTGCCGGAACGGGATCTTCAGGTCGAGCACGTCGGCCGAGGGCAGCCGAGGAGTGCTCAGAATGAACGGCCGCTCGACGCCAGTCTCCAACGACAGCTGGACCGACTGCCGGTCCTCGGTGAAGGCGCTGCTCTCATAGAGCAGCGGCTCCAGGAAGCGCATGGAGGCCTGGTTGTTGGTGTCGTAGGCCAGTTCCACCAAGCCTGACAGCTCGGCCGGCAGCTTCGGGTAGATCGGCGTGAGATCGAATCCGGTGGCGGTCTGCCGTACGATCTCCTCGCCCTCGGCCACCGCGGCCGCGAAGCGCAGCATGTCGGCCCGGTCCCGCTTGATCGCGGCCAGCAGGTCGCGGACCTCCTCGATCCGCTCCTCGCCGATGTTCACGAAGAACCCGCCGCGCAGCGCCGGGTTGTTGCAGGCGTTGATGTGCACTTGGGGTGTCTGCAGATACGATTCCAACAGGGGAACCTGCAAAGTCGCCAGATTCAGCGCGGCGGGCACTGGCGTCAGGGTGTGGAGCCAGGCATAGAATCCGTCCACCAGCGGCTCGATGATCGTGTTCGGCCGGAGAAATCTCGGCTCGTCTTTCATCTTCTCTCCCTCGTCTTCCCCGGATGTCGAGCGATTCCGGCGGTCTTCCCCGCCACGGTGTGGCCGCGGCCCACCATGACATGGCGCGCGATGCTCCCTCAATATGTGCACAGCGTCCCTCGATATGTGCACGCCCGCCGGCCGCGGGGCGTCCAACCGCGCCCCGGACTCAGTTGAACGCGGTGCCCGCCGAACCGCCGCCACCGCGTTCAACCAGGGCGTTGAGGCCGTTCGCGGCACCGTGTCACAGTGGCCTGCGACAGCCTCGAAGGATTGTCTGACTCATTTCCGGCGCTGAATCGCAGCCCTCCCACCGCCTCCTGCCCGGTATTCGCCAATGCGCGGGGAGCCTCGGCCTGGCGATCGGTACCAGAAGCCCGATAGCCGCCGTCCCGGCGCGAGCGATAGAGGTGTAGGGGAATGACCGGATCCGCTGACGGACTTCACGATCTGACGGCCGGACAACTCGGCCTTTGGTATGCCCAGCAGCTGAATCCCGAAGGCGCACTGCACAACATGGGCGTCTATGTGGAAATCCGAGGCGGCCTGGATCTGGACTTGTTCGAAAGGGCTCTGCGGACCACGGTCGCCGAAGCCGAGGCGCTGCACCTGCGGATCCGGACGGAGGGCGGGCAGCCGGCCCAGTCCGTCGGTCGTTTGCAGGACTGGCCCCTGCACCTGCTCGATGTCAGCGCCGAGTCGGACCCC
Source organism: Catenulispora sp. MAP12-49 (assembly GCF_041262705.1). Lineage (NCBI taxonomy): Bacteria > Bacillati > Actinomycetota > Actinomycetes > Catenulisporales > Catenulisporaceae > Catenulispora > Catenulispora sp. MAP12-49. Next base: position 213,358 of record NZ_JBGCCP010000012.1, read on the forward strand.
ACCGCCGCCGCGCGGGAGTGGATGTGGCGCGACATGCACCGTCCTGTCGACCTCGCGACCGGTCCGCTGTTCACCCAGGCCGTGTTCCGCGCCGGTCCGGACCGGTTCCTGTGGTACCAGCGCGTGCCCCACATCGCCGTCGACGGTTTCGGCGCCTCGGTCGTCCTGGCCCGCCAGGCCGCCGTCTACACGGCGCTGGCCGCCGGCCGGGACCCGGCGGCGGGCGCCCTGGCGCCGTACTCGGAACTGATCGCCGCCGACGCCGCCTACCGTGTCTCGCCGGCATTCGGCCAGGACGCCGCTTACTGGCGTACGGCCCTGGACGGCTGCCCCGAAGCCGTCGGCCCCGACGGCCGCCGGGTCCGCCGGGCCCGGCTCCTGCCCAGCCGCCACCGGGTCGAGTTCGGTGTCGAGGAGTCGGCGGGGATCCGCGCCGCCGCCCGTCTTGCCGGTGTCGGCGTCGCCGAGTTCCTGGTCGGCGCCGCGGCCGCGTATCTGCACCGCGGCACCGGGGCCGAGGACGTCGTCGTGGGGTTCCCGACGATCGGACGCCCGACGACGCTGCGCGGCATCCCGGGCATGACGACCAACGTCCTGCCGGTCCGCCTGGCGGTGCGGCCGCACACCTCCGTCGCCGCACTTCTCACGCAGACTTCCGGAGCGGTCCGGGACGCGATGCGGCACCAGCTCCACCGGCACGAGAGCATCCGCACCGCCCTGAATTTGGGCCCTGACGCCGCGCTGTGGGGCCTGTCGGTCAACGTCGTCCCGGACAGTGCCGTCCTGACCTTCGGCGACTGCCCCGCCGAGGTCCACACCCTGGCCAGCGGCCCCGTCGACGACATGCGCCTCAACGTCTACGGCGCCTCCTCCGACGGCGTGCTGTCGGTCGCCTTCGACGCCAACCCCGAGGTCCACACCGCCGACTCGGTCCGCGCCCTCGCCGACCGCTTCCAGCGCGTCCTGACCGCGATGGCGACCGTGCCGGGGGACCAGGCCGTCGGCCGGCTGCCGGTCCTCGGACCGGCCGAGCGCGAGCGCGTCCTGCGGACCTGGAACGCCACCACGGTCCCGACTCCCTCGACGCCGATGCCCTCGCTGTTCCACGAGCGCGCATCGCAGTACCCGGACACGGTGGCCGTGGTCGCCGACGACACGACGCTCAGCTACGGCGAGCTCGACGCCCGCGCAGGCCGTCTGGCCCACAGGCTGATCGCCGCGGGAGTCGGACCGGAATCGGTCGTCGGGATCTGCCTGCCGCGCGGGGCCGCCATGGTGACCGCGATCTTGGCCGTCTGGAAGGCCGGCGGCGCGTTCCTGCCCCTGGACCCGGGCTACCCGGCCGAGCGGATCGCCTTCATGGTCCAGGACGCACACCCGACGTGCGTCGTGACTATCAGTGATCTGACGACAGTGGTTGCCGGAGACCCCGACGTCCCGCTGCTGATCCTGGACGACGGCGCGCTCGAGGCAGCGGACAAGCCGATGGACGAGCCGACGGCACCAGTCGCCGTCTTGTCCTCCCACGCCGCGTACGTGATCTACACCTCGGGATCCACCGGACGCCCGAAGGGCGTCGTCGTCACCCACGCCGGCCTGCCGAGCCTGGCCGCCGCGCAGATCGCAGAGTTCGACCTCACCGCCGACTCCCGAGTCCTCGCGTGCAGCTCGCCGAGTTTCGACGCCTCCGTCTGGGAATTGCTGATGGCCTTCGCGGCGGGCGGCACGATGGTGATCGCCCCGCCGCGCGCGTTCGACGGCGCGGAGCTGGCGGCGCTGATGCGCCGGGAGCGGGTCAGCCACGCCACGGTGACGCCGGCCGCGCTCAGCGGCGTCCCCGCGGACCGGATGACCGACCTGCGCACGATCATCTCGGCCGGGGAGGCGGTCACCGGCGAGCTGGTGGCGCGCTGGTCGGCCGGCCGCCGCTTCGTCAACGCCTACGGGCCGACCGAGAACACGGTCTGCGCGACCATGGCGAACCCGCTGGCCGTAGGCCAGGACCCGCACATCGGCACGCCGATCGCCAACACCCGCGTGTACGTCCTCGACGCCCACCTCGCCCCGGTCCCGGCCGGGGCGGCCGGCGAACTCTACGTCGCCGGCATCGGCCTGGCCCGTGGATACCTGGGCCGTCCGGGTCTGACCGCGGCGCGGTTCGTGGCCGATCCGCACGCCGCCGACGGGTCCCGGCTGTACCGCACCGGCGATGTGGTGCGCTGGACCGCCGACGGCCGCCTCCAGTTCCTGGGCCGGACCGACGACCAGGTGAAGATCCGCGGGTTCCGGATCGAGCCCGGCGAGGTCGAGACGGTCGTGGCGCGGTGTCCGCTGGTCGGCCGGACCGCTGTCGTCGTGCGGGAGGACGTCCCCGGCGACAAGCGGCTGGTCGCGTATGTCGTGCCCGCCGACGGTACCGGCGGCAACGCCAACGCCAACGCGCCGTTGAGCGCACGGGTGCGCGCGTTCGTGTCCGACCGCGTCCCGGAGCACCTCGTGCCCTCCGCCGTGGTGGTGCTGGATGCGCTTCCGCTGACGGTGAACGGGAAGCTGGACCACAGGGCGCTGCCCGCGCCGGACTACGCACCGGAACACGCGGCGGGCCCCGGCCGGATCCCGGCGACCATGGTGGAGGAACTGCTCGGCTCGGTGTTCGCCGAAGTCCTCGGTCTGGAACGGATCGGCGCCGACGACGACTTCTTCGCGCACGGCGGCCATTCGCTGCTCGCCACCCGGCTGGTCGGCCGGATCCGCCCGGTGTTCGGCGTCGAGGTCTCGGTGCGCTCGGTGTTCGAGGCGCCGACGCCGCGCGCGCTCGCACGCCGGCTGGAGCTGGCGGGTCCGGCCCGGGCCGCGCTGGCGCCGTGGGAGCGTCCGGACCCGATGCCGTTGTCGTTCGCTCAGCAGCGGCTGTGGTTCCTGGACCGGCTCGACCGCTCGGCCTCCGTCTACGTGAACCCGATCGCGGTGCGGTTGTCGGGTGCGCTGGACGCGGCGGCGCTGTCGGCGGCGTTGCGGGACGTGGTGGAACGGCACGAGGTGCTGCGGACGGTGTTCCCGGCGGTGGACGGCGTGCCGTGCCAGCGCGTGTTGAGCGCCGATGCCGATGCCGATGCCGATGTCTATGCCGATGCCGATGCCAATGCCAATGCCAATGCAGTGGCCGTGGCCGTCGACGTGCCGGTGGAACAGGTCGGCGAGGCCGATCTGGCCGAGCTCATCGCCGCCGCGGCCCGGCAGACCTTCGACCTCGAAGTCGACGTCCCGCTGCGCGCCCGGCTGTTCCAGGTCGGCCCGGATGAGCACGTGCTGGTCCTGGTGGTGCACCACATCGCGACCGACGGCTGGTCGATGGGCCGGCTGGCCGACGACCTCTCCGCGGCGTACTCGGCGCGGTGTCAGGGTTCTGTGCCAGTGTGGGAGCCGCTGCCGGTCCAGTACGCGGACTACGCGTTGTGGCAGCGGGAGCTGCTGGGATCCGAGGACGACGCGGACAGCCTGCTGTCGCGGCAGGTGGCGTTCTGGCAGCAGGCTTTGGCCGGGGTTCCGGAGGAGCTGGCGCTGCCCGTCGACCGGGGGCGTCCGGCGGCGTCCGGTCATGAGGGCCACACGGTGGAGGTGATGGTTCCGGCCGGGATCCACGCCCGGCTGGCCGAGGTGACGCGCAGCCATGGCGTGACGGCGTTCATGGTGGTGCAAGCCGCCCTGGCCGTCACACTCTCCAAGCTGGGTGCGGGTGCTGACATCCCCATCGGATCGCCGGTGGCCGGTCGTACCGATGAGGCGCTGGACGATCTGGTCGGCTTCTTCGTCAATACCCTGGTTCTGCGTACCGACGTCTCCGGCGACCCGACGTTCGCCGAACTGCTGGACCGCGTCCGCGAGGCGAGCCTGTCGGCGTTCGCGAACCAGGACGTGCCGTTCGAGCGTCTGGTGGAGGCGCTGGCTCCGGTCCGGTCGATGGCCCGGCATCCGTTGTTCCAGGTCATGCTCACGGTGCGGAGCATCGCCGAGACGACCCTGGAGCTGCCCGGTGTGCGTACCGCGCTGCTGCCGACCGGTGCCGAGTCGGCCCGGTTCGATCTGGACGTGCGGCTGGGGGAGTACTGGGAGGCCGACGGTGCCCCGGCGGGACTGCGGGGCTCGGTGACGGTCTCGGCCGACCTGTTCGATCCGGACAGCGCCGCGCTGTTCGGGCAGCGACTCGTGCGCGTGCTCGACGCGGTGACGCGGGATCCGTCGGTGAGTCTCAGTCGGCTCTCGGTGCTCGATGAGGCCGAGCGTCGTCAGGTGGTGCTGGGGTGGAACGACACGGCGGCCGAGGTGCCGTCGGAGGTGGTTCCGGAGCTGTTCGCGCGCCGTGCCTCACAGAATCCTGACGCGGTTGCGGTGGTGTGTGGGGATTCCGTTGTCACGTATGGGGAGTTGGATGCGCGGGCCAATCGTGTCGCGCAGTACTTGCGTGGTGTTGGCGTTGGTCCAGAGCGCGTGGTGGGCTTGTGTCTGCCGCGTGGGATCGACATGGTCACGGCGATTCTGGGTGTCTGGAAGGCCGGCGGTGCCTACCTTCCGCTCGACCCGGAGTATCCGGCTGAGCGTCTGGATCTGATGGTCGCCGATGCGGCCCCGGTGTGTGTGCTCACACCCGAGTCGCTGGCGCAGGTGTGGTCCGATGCGGCTCTGTCCTCTGATGCGCCGGCGGTGAACGTCAGTGCTGACGGCCTGGCCTACGTGATCTACACATCGGGTTCGACAGGCGTGCCGAAGGGTGTGCAGGTCGGCCATCGGGGTGTCGTGAACCTGGCGTCGGCCTTCGGTTTTGAGTTGGGTGTGGCGCCGGGCGTCGCGGTGTTGCAGTTCGCTTCCTTCAGCTTCGACGCCTCGGTGTTCGATGTGGCGGTCGTGCTGGCCGCCGGCGGCACGCTGGTGGTCGCGGGCCCCGGCGAGCGTTCGGAGCTGGAGCTGCTGTCGATTCTGGTCCGTACCGCCGGGGTGTCGGTGGCGAGTGTGGTGCCGTCGTTGCTTCAGGTGTGGGATCCGGCTTCGGTTCCGGGGCTGCGCACGGTCGTGTCCGGCGCTGAGGCATTGTCGGCATCGCTGGCTGCTGCCTGGGGCGAGGGTGGCCGCCGCGTGGTGAACACGTATGGCCCGACCGAAGCCACCGTCATGGTGTCCTGCTGCGACGTGGACACCGCCTCTGACCGGACACCGGCCATCGGCTCCCCGATCGCGAACATGCGCATGTACGTGCTCGACGACATGCTGAACCCCGTTCCGGCGGGCGTGACCGGTGAACTGTATGTGGCCGGTACGCAGGTGGCGCGCGGCTATGCGGGCCGACCCGGGCTGTCCGCCGAGCGCTTCCTCGCCGACCCGTTCGACGGTGCCGCCGGCTCCCGGATGTACCGGACCGGCGACCTTGCGCGCTGGTCCGCCGACGGCCGACTGGAGTTCGCCGGCCGCGCCGACGAGCAGGTGAAGATCCGCGGGTTCCGCATCGAACCCGGCGAAGTCGAGACCGTGGTCGCCGACCACGAACTGGTGTCACAGGCGGCTGTCATCGCCCGTGAGGACACCCCCGGAGACAAGCGCCTCGTCGCCTACATCGTCCCGGCGGACACCGCGGCCTCAGCTTCCGCGCTGAGCTCGCAGATCCGCGACTTCGTGGCCGGCCGCCTTCCCGACTACATGGTTCCGTCGGCGATCGTCGTGCTGGACGTGCTGCCGCTGACCGCGAACGGCAAGCTGGATCGCCGGGCGCTGCCCGCCCCCGCCCTCACGGCTTCGGCGCCGGGCCGTCGCCCGGCCACCCTGGTCGAGGAACTCCTGTGCACGGTGTTCGCCGAAGTCCTCGGCGTGGACCGGGTCCAGCCCGATGAAGGCTTCTTCGACCTCGGCGGCCACTCGCTCCTGGCGACCCGGCTCGCCAGCCGGATCCGCTCGGTGCTCGGCGTCGAGGTGGCGGTGCGGGCGATCTTCGAGGCGCCTACGGTCGCGGGCCTCGCCGCCCGGCTGGAGACGGCCGCCCCCGCGCGCGCCGCACTCACCGGGCGCGCCCGGCAGCAGACCATGCCGCTGTCGTTCGCCCAGCAGCGGCTGTGGTTCCTCGCGCAGCTGGAGACGTCGAGCACCGCGTACGTGAACCCGATCGCGCTGCGGCTGTCCGGTGCCCTGGACGTGCCGGCGCTCTCGGCGGCGGTGCGGGATGTGCTGGAGCGGCACGAGGTACTGCGCACCGTGTTCCCGGCGTTGGACGGCGTGCCGAATCAGCGGGTGCTGGACGCGGGCGGCCTGGACTGGGACCTGCCCGCGGTCGCCGTGGCCGACACCGAATGCGCTTCGGCGATGTCCGAGGCCGTGCGCGAGCCCTTCGACCTGGAATCCGATCTGCCGTTGCGGGCTCGGCTGTTCCAGACCGCGCCGGAAGAGCACGTGCTGTTGCTGGTGGTCCATCACATCGCCACGGACGGCTGGTCGATGGGCCCGCTGGCCCGGGACGTCTCCGAGGCGTATGCGGCGCGGTGCCGTGGTGAGGCCCCGGTGTGGTCGCCGTTGCCGGTGCAGTACGCGGATTACGCGTTGTGGCAACGGGAACTGCTCGGCTCCGAGGACGATGCCGCGAGCGTGCTGTCCCAGCAGGTGGCGTACTGGCGGGAGGCTCTGGCCGGGATCCCGGAGGAGCTGGCGCTGCCGAGCGACCGTCCGCGTCCGGCGATGGTGGCCGGCCACCAGGGACACACGATCGAGATGCCGGTTCCGGCACCCGTGCACCGGCGCTTGGCCGAGGTCGCGCGCGAGCAGGGCGTGACGCTGTTCATGGTGGTGCAGGCCGCGCTGGCGATCACCCTCTCCAAGCTGGGTGCGGGTACTGATATCCCCATCGGTTCGCCGGTCGCCGGCCGGACCGATGAGGCGCTGGACGACCTCGTCGGCTTCTTCGTCAACACCCTGGTTCTCCGTACCGACGTCTCCGGCGACCCGACGTTCGCCGAACTGCTCGACCGCGTCCGCGAGGCGAGCCTGTCGGCGTTCGCGAACCAGGACGTGCCGTTCGAGCACCTCGTCGAGGCGACGGCCCCGGTCCGCTCGCTGACCCGCCACCCGCTGTTCCAGGTGATGCTCACGGTGCAGAACACCGACCGCGTGGTGCCCGGCCTGGCCGGGCTCGACGTCGGCGTCCTGCCGATCGGCACCGGAACGGCCCGCTTCGACCTGGACGTCTCGGTCGTCGAGTCCTTCCACACCGATGGTGCGCCGACCGGACTCGGTATCGAGGTCACGGTCTCGGCCGATCTGTTCGACCCGGAGAGCGCCGAGACGTTCGCCGACCGCCTGATCCGGGTGCTGACCACGGTGGCCGCCGATCCGGCGCTGCGGGTCGGTCAGGTCGCCGTGATGGACGCGGCCGAGCGTCGTCAGGTGGTGTCGGGGTGGAACGACACGGCGGCCGAGGTGCCGTCGGAGGTGATACCGGAGGCGTTCGCGCGCCGGGCTGCGCAGTGCCCTGATGCCGTCGCGGTCACCTATGAGGACTCCGTTGTCACGTATGGGGAGTTGGACGCGCGGGCGAATCGTGTAGCGCAGCACCTGCGTCGGGAGGGCGTGGACCCTGAGTGCCTGGTGGGTCTGTGTCTGCCGCGTGGGATCGACATGGTGGCGGCGATTCTGGGTGTCTGGAAGGCGGGCGGCGCTTACCTTCCGCTGGATCCGGAGTATCCGGCGGAGCGCTTGGACCTGATGATCGTGGATGCGGTTCCGGTGGGCGTGCTCACACCTGAGTCGCTGGCGCGGGTGTGGTCTGACGAGTCGCTGCCTTCGGATGCTCCCGGTGTGCAGGTCGGTGCTGACGGCCTGGCCTACGTGATCTACACATCGGGTTCGACGGGCATGCCGAAGGGCGTCCAGGTCGGTCACCGCGGTCTGGCGAATCTGGCCTCTGCGTTCGGTGCCGAGCTGGGTGTGGCGCCGGGTGTTTCGGTGTTGCAGTTCGCTTCCTTCAGCTTCGACGCCTCGGTGTTCGATGTGGCGGTCGTGCTGGCCGCCGGCGGCACGCTGGTGGTCGCGGGCCCCGGCGAGCGTTCGGAGCTGGAGCTGCTGTCGATTCTGGTCCGTACCGCCGGGGTGTCGGTGGCGAGTGTGGTGCCGTCGTTGCTTCAGGTGTGGGATCCGGCTTCGGTTCCGGGGCTGCGCACGGTCGTGTCCGGCGCTGAGGCATTGTCGGCATCGCTGGCTGCTGCCTGGGGCGAGGGTGGCCGCCGCGTGGTGAACACGTACGGCCCGACCGAAGCCACCGTCATGGTGTCCTGCTGCGACGTGGACACCGCCTCTGACCGGACACCGGCCATCGGTTCCCCGATCGCGAACATGCGCATGTACGTGCTCGACGACATGCTGAGCCCGGTACCGGTGGGCGTGACCGGCGATCTGTATGTGGCCGGTACGCAGGTGGCGCGCGGCTATGCGGGCCGACCCGGCCTGTCCGCCGAGCGCTTCGTCGCCGACCCGTTCGACGGCGAGAACGGTTCCCGGATGTACCGGACCGGCGACCTGGCCCGCTGGGCCGCCGACGGCAGCCTGGAATTCGCCGGCCGCGCCGACGACCAGGTGAAGATCCGCGGCTTCCGCGTCGAACCCGGCGAGGTCCAGGCCGTCGTGGTTGCCCACGAGCTGGTGTCGCAGGCCGCTGTCATCGCTCGTGAGGACACCCCCGGCGACAAGCGCCTCGTCGCCTACATCGTCGCGACCGACTCGCCGGACGAGGACCTCGTGGCCGGACTGCCGGCCTCGGTGAGGGCTCTCGCCGCCGAGCGTCTGCCCGAGCACATGGTGCCCTCGGCCGTCGTCGTCCTGGACGCGATTCCCTTGTCCGCCAACGGAAAGCTCGACCGTGCGGCACTGCCGATCCCGGACTACACGTCCGCCTCGACCAGCCGCGGCCCGGCCAACCTCGTCGAGGAACTGCTGTGCGCGGTCTTCGCCGAGACGCTCGGGCTGGAGCAGATCGGCCGCGACGACAGCTTCTTCGACCTCGGCGGGCACTCCCTGCTGGTGACCCGGCTCGTCAGCCGGATCCGCTCGGTGTTCGGCGTGGAACTGCCGGCGCGGGCGGTCTTCGAGGCGCCGACGGTCGCCGGCGTGGCCGCGCGCCTGGAGGCCGCCGGAGCGGCCCGCGCGGGCATCGTCGCGCGCGAGCGTCCCGACCTCGTGCCGCTCTCGTTCTCGCAGCAGCGGCTGTGGTTCGTCGCGCAGCTCGAAGGGCCGAGCACGACCTACGTCAACCCGATCGCCCTGCGGCTGGCCGGCCGCCTGGACCGGTCGGCGCTGGAAGCGGCGTTCCGGGACGTCATGGGACGGCACGAGGTGCTGCGCACGGTCTATCCGCAGCACGACGGCCGGCCGTATCAGCGGTTGTTGGACATGGACGAGGTGCTGTGGAGCCTGCCCGCAATCGCGATGCCCGAGACCGCAATGCCCGCCACCGTGATGCCCGAGCCGGACCTGGACGAGGCGATCGCCGCCGCCGCCGGCCGCCCCTTCGACCTCGGCACCGAGGTCCCGCTCCGCGCCCGGCTCTTCGAGACCGGCCCGGACGAGCACGTCCTGTTCCTGGCGGTGCACCACATCGCCACCGACGGCTGGTCGATGGGTCCGCTGACCCGGGACCTCGCCACGGCCTACGCCGCGCGCTGTCGTGGTGAGGCTCCGAAGTGGGAGCGGCTGCCGGTGCAGTACGCGGACTACGCGATCTGGCAGCGGGAACTCCTCGGCGGAGCGGACGACCCCGGCAGCGTGCTTTCCCAGCAGGTGGAGTACTGGCGGGAGGCTCTGGCCGGGATCCCGGAGGAGCTGGCGCTGCCGAGCGACCGTCCGCGCCCCGCGACGGCTGCCAGCCACCGCGGGCACACGGTCGATCTGACCGTCCCGGCCGCCGTGCACCAGCGGCTGGCCGACGTCGCGCGCGAGCAGGGCGTCACGCTGTTCATGGTGGCGCAGGCCGCTCTCGCGATCACGCTGTCGAAGTTGGGTGCGGGCACTGACATCGCCATCGGTTCGCCGGTGGCCGGCCGCACGGACGGAGCGCTGGACGACCTCGTCGGCTTCTTCGTCAATACTCTGGTTCTCCGTACCGACCTGTCCGGCGACCCGACCTTCGCCGAACTGCTGGACCGGGTCCGGGAGATGAGCCTGTCCGCCTACGCGCACCAGGACGTGCCGATCGAGCATCTCGTCGAGGTGCTGGCGCCGGTCCGCTCCCTGTCGCGGCATCCCCTGTTCCAGGTCAACCTCGCGCTGCAGAACACCGGCGAGGCGGTCCTGGACCTGCCCGGCATCCGGGCGGCCGCGGTGCCGATGGCCGACCTGGCGGCGCGGTTCGACATCGGTGTCGCGCTGGTCGAGGACTTCAGCGGCGAGGACGGCGGGTCCCGTCCCGCCGGACTGCGGGGCGTGGTGACCGTCGCGGCGGACATGTTCGACCCGCACAGCGCCGAGATGATCGCCCGGCGGCTGACCCGCGTGCTGGAAGTCGTGTCCGAGGACGTCTCGGCCCGGCTCAGCAGCATGTCGGTACTCGATGACGCCGAGCTGGCCCGCATCCTGCGGGACTGGAACGACACGGCCGTCGACGTCGCGCTGACCACGGCGCCGGAGCTGATCGCGGCGCAGGCGCGGCGGATCCCGGACTCGATCGCCGTCGTCTTCGGGGAAGAAGAGGTCTGCTACGAGGACCTGGAGAGCCGGGCCGCCCGGCTTGCGCACCACCTGCGCGGCATGGGCGTCGGCCCGGAGTCGGTGGTGGGTGTGGCGCTGCCGCGCGGCCTGGACATGGTGGTCACGGTGCTGGCGGTGTGGAAGGCCGGCGGGGCCTACCTCCCGCTGGACCCGGGGCATCCCGTCGAGCGGCTGGCGTTCATGCTCTCCGACAGCCGGGTGGTGGCCGTGGTCGGGACCGACGAGGTCCTGGAGGACCTGCCGGCCGGCCGGATCCGCATGGTCGCGCTGGACAGCCCGCACACCCAGGCGTTCCTGTCGGCCATGCCGACGACGGACCCCGGCGTCGCCGTGCTGCCGGACCATCCGGCCTACGTCATCTACACGTCCGGGTCGACCGGCGCGCCGAAGGGCGTCCAGGTCACCCATCGCGGGCTGGCGAACTACCTGGCGGTGGTGCCGGACCGGCTCGGGCTCGGCGGCAGCGGCGAGCGCTACGCCGTGGCCCAGGCGATGGTGACCGACTTCGCGAACACCGTGGTCTTCACCAGCCTGGCGACCGGCGGTGTGCTGCACATCCTGGACCACGAGGTGGTCACCGACCCGGAGGCGGTGGCCGGCTACGTCGCCGGTCGTGGCGTCCAGCACATGAAGCTGACGCCCTCGCACCTGGCCGCGCTCAGCGCCGGCGGCGGCCCGGCGCGGCTGCTCCCGGCCCGGACGCTGGTCCTGGGCGGGGAGGCGTCCTCCTCGGCGATGGTCGGCGAACTGCTGGGCCTGGGCGGCGAAAGGGTTCTGGCCAACCACTACGGGCCCACCGAGACCACGATCGGCGTGGCCACCACCCGGCTCACGGCTGCGGGTCCGGCGACCGCACGGCCGGCCGGTGCGCCGGTGCCGATCGGGACCCCGGTCGGCAACACCCGGATGTACGTGCTCGACGAATGGCTCAGCCCGGTGCCGGTCGGCGTGGCCGGGGAGCTGTACGTCGCCGGCCCGCAGCTGGCGCGCGGCTACGCGGGCCGTCCCGGTCTGACGGCGGGGCGCTTCGTGGCGGACCCGTTCGTCGCCGACGGCTCCCGGCTGTACCGGACCGGGGACCGGGTGCGGTGGACCGCCGACGGGCAGATCGTGTTCGGCGGCCGGGCCGACGACCAGGTGAAGATCCGCGGCTTCCGCGTCGAACCGGGCGAGGTCCAGGCCGTGGTCGCCGAGCACCCGCTGGTCGACCACGCGGCCGTCGTCGCGGGCCGGGACGACGCCGGCGAATCGCGGCTGGTGGCCTACATCGTGCTCACCGAGGACGCCGAGCGCGACGGGACGGTGGCCTCCGTGACCGGCTTCGTCGCGCGCCGCCTCCCGGACTACATGGTGCCCTCGGCGGTGATGGTGCTCGACGCGCTGCCGTTGACCGCCAACGGAAAGCTGGATCGCAGGGCTCTGCCAGAACCCGAGCACACGGAGGCCGCGGCCGGCCGCGGCCCGTCGACGATGGTCGAGGAGATCCTCTGCTCGATCTTCGGCGAGATCCTCGGCCTGGAGCGGGTCGGGGTCGACGACAGCTTCTTCGACCTCGGCGGGCATTCCCTGCTCGCCATCAGGATGCTGAGCCGGGTGCGGTCGGTGCTGGGCGCCGAGCTGGAGATCCGGGTGGTGTTCGAGGCACCGACGGTGGCGGGCCTGGCGAGCCGGCTGGAGCTGGCCGGCCCGGCCCGGACGGCGCTGGCGCCGCAGGAGCGTCCGGAGCGGGTTCCGCTGTCCTTCGCCCAGCAGCGCCTGTGGTTCCTGGACCGGATCCATGGCCCCAGCACGGTCTACGCGAACCCGATCGCGCTGCGGTTGTCGGGTGCCCTGGACGCGGCGGCGCTGTCGGCGGCGGTGCGGGATGTGCTGGAGCGGCACGAGGTGCTGCGCACGGTCTTCCCGGCCGTCGAGGCGTCGCCGTATCAGCGGGTGGTGCCGATGGCGGACCTGGCCTTCGAGCTGCCGGTCGTCCAGGTGACCGAGGCGGACGTCGCCGACGCGATCGCCGAGGCCGCCAGCCGCGCCTTCGACCTGACGTCCGAGCTGCCGTTGCGTGCGGTCCTGTTCCAGACCGATGTTCAGGAGCACGTGTTCCTCCTGGTCGTGCATCACATCGCGACAGACGGCTGGTCCACGGGCCCTCTGGCCCGGGACCTCTCGCAGGCGTACGCGGCGCGGTGTCAGGGTTCTGTGCCGACGTGGGAGCCGCTGCCGGTGCAGTACGCGGACTACTCGCTGTGGCAGCGCGAACTGCTCGGCTCCGAGGACGATCCGGACAGCCCCCACTCCCGGCAGGTCGCGTACTGGCGCGAGGCGTTGGACGGCGTACCGGAGGAACTGGAGCTGCCGAGCGACCGCGCGCGGCCGCCAGCGGCCTCGTACCTGGGGCACACCGTCGGTCTCCAGATCCCCGCCGACCTGCACGCGCGCCTGGCCGATCTGGCACGCGAGCTGGGCGTGACGCTGTTCATGCTGCTGCATTCCGCGACAGTGATCCTGCTGTCGCGGCTCGGCGCGGGCACCGACATACCGGTGGGCACGGCGATCGCGGGACGCACCGATGAGGCGCTGGATGACCTGATCGGGTTCTTCGTCAACACCCAGGTGCTCCGGACCGACTTGTCCGGCGACCCGACGGTGGCCGACATCGTGCTGCGGACGCGGGAAGCCAGCCTGAGCGCGCTGGGCCACCAGGACGTGCCGTTCGAGCGTCTGGTGGAGGAACTGGCGCCGGTGCGGTCTCTGGCCCGGCATCCGCTGTTCCAGGTGATGCTCAACCTCCAGAACGCCGCGCGTGTCGATGTCGACTTCGCAGGGGTCCAGGTTTCGGGCGTGCGGGCGCGTCAGTCCGTCGCCAAGTTCGACCTCGACATCGCGATGAGCGAGGACTTCGACGACGCGGGTGCGCCGGCGGGGCTGCGCGGTGCGCTGACCGGTACCGCGGACTTGTTCGACCCGGCGTCGGTGCAGCGATTCGCGCAGTGGTTCGTCCGGGTCGTGGAGCAGATGGCGGCCGACCCCGGCGTGCGGTTGAGCGCGGTGTCGCTGCTGGACGGCGCGGAGCGGCACCGGGTGGTCGTCGAGTGGAACGACACCGCTGTCGACGTGCCGGCGCTGACGTTGCCGGAGCTGTTCGAGCAGCAGGCGGCGCGCGCTCCCGGAGCGGTCGCGGTCGTGTGTGAGGGGGCTGATGGTGATCTGTCCTATGGCGAGCTGGACGCGCGGGCGAACCGGTTGGCGCGGTTGCTGATCGCCCGGGGCGTCGGTCCGGAGTCGCTGGTGGCGGTGGCGATGGGCCGCGGGGCGGATCTGATGGTCGCGTTGCTGGCCGTGGTGAAGGCCGGAGGCGCTTATGTGCCAGTGGATCCGGCGTATCCGGCGGACCGGATCGCGTTCATGCTGACCGACGCGGCGCCGGTGTTGGTGCTGGCTTCGGCGGCGGACGCCGGGTGCGTGCCGGCCGGTACGGATTTCCCGGTACTGGTGGTGGATTCCCCCGACACCGCGGCGGAGCTGCTTGGCTTGAGCGCGGCGCTGGTCGGCGATGCTGAGCGGTCGGCGCCGTTGTCGCTGGCGCATCCGGCGTATGTGATCTACACGTCGGGATCGACCGGGCGGCCGAAGGGCGTGCTGGTCTCCCACGCCGGCCTGGCGAGTTTCGTCGACGGCCCCTCGCGCGTGATGGGAGTCGGACCGGGCCACCGGGTCGGCCAGTTCGCCTCCGCCAGCTTCGACATGTTCGGCTGGGAATGGTTCATGACCCTGCTGACCGGCGCGACGCTGGTGGTCATCCCCGAGGAGCGCAGGTTCGGCACCGATCTGACCGGCTTCCTCGCCGAGCAGCGGGTGACGCACGTGACCTTGACCCCGGCCGTGGTCGCCACGCTCGCCGAGGGCTCGATCGACCCGTCGGTGGTGCTCACGGTGGCCGGGGAGGACTGCCCGCCGCACCTGATGAGCCGCTGGGCGCGGGGCCGGGAGATGTTCAACTCCTACGGCCCGGCCGAGACCACGGTCGACACGACGCTGTGGCGGTGTGACGCCGACGCCGGCACGACCGCCGTGGGAGCACCCGTGGCGAACACTCGCGTGTACGTGCTCGATGATTCCCTGTCCCCGGTTCCGCCCGGCGTGCCCGGCGAGTTCTACGTCGCGGGCGCCGGCCTGGCCCGCGGCTACTTCCGGCGCGCGGGCCTGACGGCCGAGCGCTTCACGGCCTGCCCGTTCGGCGCTCCCGGTGAGCGCATGTACCGCACCGGCGACCGGGGCAAGTGGGGCCCGGACGGGGTCCTGATCTATCTGGGGCGGACCGACGACCAGGTGAAGATCCGCGGCCGGCGGATCGAGCCCGGCGAGGTGCGGGGCGTGCTCCTGGAGAGCCCGCTGGTCCGGCAGGCGGCCGTCGTCGCTCATGTGGACGACGCCGGGGAGACGCGGCTGGTGGGCTATGTCGTGCTCGCCGGCTCGGCCGCGCCGATTGCGGGAGCCGCGGCGAAGGCTGTGCTCGCTCAGGGAGCTGTGTCGGCCGAGGAGCGGATTGCCGCCGTCCGGGGGTTCGCCGCCGAGCGCCTCCCCGAATACCTGGTCCCCTCGGCCTTCGTCCCCGTCGAGGCGCTTCCGATGACGGCCAACGGCAAACTCGATCGCAGGGCCCTGCCGGCCCCGGACTTCGCCGGGTCCGCGTCGGAGGGCCGAGCTCCGGCCACCGTCGTCGAGGGCGTCGTCTGCTCGGTGTTCGCCGAGGTGCTGGGGCTGGACCGGGTCGGCGTCGAGGACGACTTCTTCGCGCTCGGCGGGCACTCGCTGCTCGCGGTGTCGCTGGCGGAACGGCTGCGCGCCCGGGGCGTTTCGGTGAGTGTCAGGGCTCTGTTCGCCTCGCCGACTCCGGCCGGGATCGCGGCGGTGGCCGGGGTGCCGGAAGTGGTCGTGCCGCCGAACCGGATCCCGGCCGATGCGCAAGAGATCACCCCGGACATGGTCACGCTGGTCGACCTCACGCAGGCCCAGCTGGACCTGATCGTGGCCAAGGTGCCCGGCGGCGCGGCGAACACCGCCGACATCTATCCGCTGGCTCCGCTTCAGGAAGGCATGTTCTTCCACCACCTGATGGCCGAGGACGGCGGCGAGGACGTCTACCTGGAGCCCACACTGCTGAGCTTCGACTCCCGGGACCGGCTCGACGCGATGCTGGCGGCGCTCCAGCGGATCGTCGATCGGCACGGCATCTACCGCACGGCGGTGATGTGGGAGGGCCTGCCCGAGCCGCTGCAGGTGGTCTGCCGCACGGTGGCGCTCCCGGTCACCGAGGTGGCCGTGGACGCCGGCGGCGACGTCGCGTCGGCGCTCGCGCGGGCCGCCGGGTCGCGGATGGACCTGGCCGTCGCGCCCCTGGTGCGCGTGCACATCGCCGGGGAGCCGGGTACCGGCCGGTGGACGGCGCTGCTGGAGATGCACCACATGTTGCAGGACCACACCGGGTGGGACGTCGTCATGGACGAGCTGGTGGCGATCCTGGACGGCCGGGCCGACCGGCTGCCCGAGCCCGTCCCGTTCCGCGACTTCGTGGCCCAGACCCGCCTCGGCGTCACGCGCGAGGAGCACAGCCGGTTCTTCGGGGAGCTGCTCGGTGACGTCACCGAGACGACCGCGCCCTACGGGCTGCTGGACGTGCACGGCGCCGGCGAGGCCGCGCAGCAGGCCAGGGTCCTGATGGACGACGGCCTGGCGGCCCGGCTCCGCGAGCGGGCGCGCGTGCTCGGCGTGACCCCGGCGACGGTGTTCCACGTGGCGTGGGCCCGGGTGCTGGCCTCGGTCGCGGGCCGGGAGGACGTGGTGTTCGGCACCGTGCTGTTCGGCCGGATGAACGCCGGGGCCGGCGCCGACCGGGTTCCCGGGCCGTTCATGAACACCCTGCCGGTGCGGGTCCGCGTCGACGCCGTGGACGCGGCCGGCGCGGTCGCGGGGATGCACACGCAACTGGCCGACCTGCTGGTGCACGAGCACGCGCCGCTGGCGGTCGCGCAGCAGGCCAGCGGGGTGGTGGCGCCGGCCCCGCTGTTCAGCTCGATCTTCAACTACCGCTACCAGGGCGGCGTCGGCCGCCAGGGGGAGGAGCGGCGGCTCGACGGGGTCGAGACCGTGTTCGTCCGGCGCGTCACCAACTACCCCCTGGACGTGGCCGTCAACGACACCGGCTCCGGCTTCGGGATCGCGGTCGGCGCGGTGGCGCCGGCCGACCCGCAGCAGGTGTGCGCTCTGATGCTCACGGCGGTGGCGAACCTGGTCCAGGCCCTGGAGCAGAGCCCGGACCTGCCGCTGCGCCGCGTGGAGATCATGGACAAGGCCGGGCGGCGCCGGGTGCTCAGCGGTAAGCGGCGTGGCAGCGGGATCCATGACGTGATCGCCGAACGCGTGGCTCAGGGCACCGACGCTGTCGCAGTCGTGTGTGGGGATTCCGTTGTCACGTATGGGGAATTGGATGCGCGGGCCAATCGTGTCGCGCAGTACTTGCGTGGTGTTGGTGTGGGTCCCGAATGCGTGGTGGGTCTGTGTCTGCCGCGCGGGATCGACATGGTCACCGCGATTCTGGGCGTTTGGAAAGCCGGTGGCGCGTACCTGCCGCTGGACCCGGAGTACCCGGCTGAGCGTCTGGATCTGATGGTCGCCGACGCGGCTCCGATCTGTGTGCTCACGGCCGAGTCGCTGGCGCAGGTGTGGTCTGATTCCTCGCTGTCCTCGGATGCCCCGGCGGTGCGTGTCACCGCTGACGGCTTGGCCTATGTGATCTACACGTCGGGTTCGACGGGTGTTCCGAAGGGCGTCCAGGTCGGTCACCGCGGTGTGCTGAATCTGGCTTCTGCGTTCGGTGCCGAGTTGGGCGTTGCACCTGGTGTTTCGGTGTTGCAGTTCGCGTCGTTCAGTTTCGACGCGTCGGTGTTCGATGTGGCGGTGGTGCTGGCTGGTGGCGGCACGTTGGTGGTCGCTGGTCCGGGGGAGCGTTCGGAGCCGGATCTGTTGTCGGCTTTGGTCCGCACGGCCGGGGTGTCGGTGGCCAGTGTCGTTCCCTCGTTGCTTCAGGTGTGGGACCCGGCCTCGGTTCCGGGGCTGCGCACGGTCGTGTCCGGTGCCGAGGCGCTGTCGGCGTCACTGGCCGCTGCCTGGGGCGAGGGTGCCCGTCGTGTGGTGAACACCTACGGCCCGACCGAAGCCACCGTCATGGTGTCCTGCTGCGACGTGGACACCGAATCCGGTCGGATACCGGCCATCGGCTCCCCGATCGCCAACATGCGGGCCTATGTGTTGGATGCCTTCCTGGAACCGGTGCCCGCCGGAGTCATTGGCGAGCTGTACGTCGCCGGCGTCCAGTTGGCGCGCGGCTATGCGAACCGTCCCGGTCTTTCCGCCGAGCGCTTCGTCGCCGACCCGTTCGACGACGCGGACGGTTCCCGGATGTACCGGACGGGCGACCTGGCCCGCTGGGGCGCCGACGGCAGCCTGGAATTCGCCGGACGCGCCGACGAGCAGGTGAAGATCCGTGGCTTCCGCATCGAACCCGGCGAGGTCCAGGCCGTTGTGGCCGACCACGAACTGGTGTCGCAGGCCGCTGTCATCGCCCGCGAGGACAGTCCCGGGAACAAGCGCCTCGTCGCGTACGTCGTGGCCACCGACCCGGCCGACGAGGATCTCGTCGCCGGACTGCCGGCCGCGGTGAAGGCCCAGGCGGCCGAGCGCCTGCCGGAACACATGATCCCCTCGGCCGTCGTCGTCCTGGACGCGATTCCCTTGTCCGCCAACGGAAAGCTCGACCGCAAGGCCCTCCCGGCTCCGGACTACACGGCGACCTCCACCAGCCGCGGCCCGGCCACGGCGGCCGAGGAACTGCTCTGTGCGGTGTTCGCCGAGGTGCTCGGGCTGGAGCGGGTCGGGGTCGAGGACAACTTCTTCGAGCTCGGCGGCCATTCGCTGCTGGCGGTGTCGCTGGTCGAGCGGCTGCGGTCGCGCGGTGTCCCGGTGAGCGTGCGAGCATTGTTCGCCTCGCCGACGCCGGCCGGGATCGCGGCGGTGGCCGGCGGTCCGCGGATCGAGGTTCCGCCGAACCTGATCCCCGAGGACGCCACGGCGATCACCCCGGACCTGGTCACGCTCGTGGACCTGTCGCAGGCCGAGATCGACGCCGTCGTCGCGAAGGTGCCCGGCGGCGCCGCGAACGTCGCCGACATCTATCCGCTCGCACCGCTTCAGGAAGGCATGTATTTCCACCACATGCTGGCCCAGGACGGCGGCGACGCCTACGTCCAGCCGATGGTCGTGGAATTCGGTTCCCGGGAGCGGATGGACGCCGTGCTGGCGGCCTTGCAGCAGGTGGTGAACCGCCACGACATCTACCGCACCGCGATCATCTCCGAAGGGCTGCGCGAACCGGTCCAGGTGGTGTGCCGTCGGGTGGACCTGCCGATCGTCGAGCTGGCGGCGCATGAGAGTCCTGACATGACCGGGTGGCTGCTCTCGGCCGCCGGCGGGCGTATGGACCTCCAGCGCGCACCTCTGACCCGGGTGTTCGTGGCCGAGCAGTCCGGGACCGGCCGGTGGTCGGCCCTGCTCCAGATGCACCACATGCTCCAGGACCACACCGGCTGGGAAGTCGTGATGGAGGAGATCGCGGCGATCCTGCGCGGTGACGGGGACTCGCTTCCTGCTCCGCACCCCTTCCGGGACTTCGTCGGGAACGCCCGTCTCGGCGTCTCGCGCGAGGAGCACAGCCGGTTCTTCGCCGAGCTGCTGGGCGATGTGACCGAGACGACCGCGCCGTTCGGTCTGCTCGACGTGCACGGCGACGGCGCGGACGCCGCCCAGGCCACGCTGCTGGTCGACGAAGCCCTGTCCCGCCGGGTCCGGGGGCGGGCCCGCGTGCTCGGCACGACTCCCGCGACGTTGTTCCACGTGGCGTGGGCTCGGGTGGTGGCGTCGGTGTCGGGGCGCGAGGACGTGGTCTTCGGCACGGTCCTGTTCGGCCGGATGAATGCCGGTGCGGGTGCGGACCGGGTGCCCGGGCCGTTCCTGAACACGCTGCCTGTCAGGGTTCGGACTGACGCCATATCGGTCGAGGCGGCCGTGTCGGGGATGCAGTCGCAGTTGGCTGATCTCCTGGTGCATGAGCACGCGCCGTTGGCGGTCGCGCAGCAGGCCAGTGGCGTGGTGGCGCCGGCCCCGCTGTTCACCTCGATCTTCAACTACCGCCACAGCCGTCGGCCCGGCGAGGACGGAGCCGATTCGGCGCAGAGCACGGTCGCGGACGGCATCCAGGTCCGCCTGAACCGGCAGCGCACCAACTACCCGATCAGCGGCGCGGTCGACGACATCGGCGAAGCGTTCGAGATCGTCGTCGACGCGGTGGCGCCGGCGGACGCGGGCCGGGTGTGCGCTCTGATGCTCACGGCCGTCGAAGGACTGGTCGCGGCGCTGGAACACGACACCGCGACGTCGCTGGCCGCCGTGCCGGTTCTGGGTGCGATCGAGCGGTCGCAGGTGGTCGAGCAGTGGTCCGTCCCGGCGGTGCCGGTGGTGTCGGTGACCATGCCGGAGCTGTTCGCCGCGCAGGTCGCGGCGCGTCGGGACGCGGTGGCGGTGGAGTGTGAGGACGCTGCCATCACCTATGGCGAGTTGGACGCGCGGGCGAACCGCCTGGCCCGGCACCTGACCGGTTTGGGCGTGGGCCCGGAGACGGTCGTCGGCGTGTGCCTGGAGCGGTCGGCGGAGCTGATCGTGGCTTTGCTGGCCGTGTTGAAGGCCGGCGGTGCCTACCTGCCTCTGGACCCGCAGTATCCGGCCGACCGGCTGGCCTACATGGTCCAGGATGCGAAGGCGGTCTGTGTGCTGACGGCGTCGGAGCTGGCCGCGGCCGATGTGTCAGAGGCCGAAGACGCGGTGGAGGCGGTGTTCGCCCCTGGTCTGCTGCCGTCGCATCCGGCGTATGTGATCTACACGTCGGGCTCGACGGGGCGTCCGAAGGGTGTCGTGGTCGATCACGCCTGCGCGGTGGGACTGTTCGCTGCGTCGCAGGATCTGTTCGGGTTCGGTGCGGGTGATGTGTGGAGCTGGTTCCACTCGTTCGCGTTCGACTTCTCGGTGTGGGAGTTGTGGGGCGCGCTGCTGCATGGCGGCCGGGTGGTTGTGGTGCCGTTTGCGGTGTCGCGCTCGCCTGAGGAGTTCGTGCGGTTGCTGGGTCGGTCTCGGGTATCGATGCTGAGTCAGACGCCGTCGGCGTTCTATCAGCTGGTCGATGCTGAGGCCGGGTGCGCGCCGAGCGTGGTCGCCGATGTCCGGGCGGTGGTGTTCGGTGGGGAGGCGTTGGACCCGGGCCGGCTGACCGGTTGGTGGGCCAGGCATCCCGAGGGGCCGCGTCTGGTGAACATGTACGGGATCACCGAGACCACCGTGCACGTGACCTTCCAGGAACTGGCCCGCGACGCCGGTGCTTCGTCTGGTTCCGTGATCGGTCTGGGTCTTCCCGGGCTGCGGGTGTTCGTGTTGGACAATCGGTTGCAGCCGGTGCCGGTCGGCGTGGCCGGCGAGATGTACGTCTCCGGACCCCAGCTCGCCCGGGGCTATCTCGGCCGGCCGGGGCTGACGTCGGGCCGGTTCGTGGCCAACCCGTTCCAGGACGGCGGCTCGCGGCTCTACCGCAGCGGCGACGTGGCGCGCTGGACCTCCGAGGGCGTGTTGGAGTTCGTCGGCCGTGCCGACGAGCAGGTCAAGATCCGGGGCTTCCGGATCGAGCTCGGCGAGATCGAGACTGTGGTCCTGGACCACGCATCGGTGTCGCAGGCTGCTGTCCTGGTCCGCGAGGACACCCCGGGAGACAAGCGCCTCGTCGCCTACATTGTCGCCACGGATCCGGACGACTCGCAGCCGCCGACCGACCTGCCCTCCTGGGTGAAGGCCTCGGCTGCCGAGCGCTTGCCGGAGTACATGGTCCCCTCGGCGGTGGTGGTCCTGGAGGCCCTGCCACTGACCGTGAACGGCAAGCTGGATCGCAAGGCTCTGCCGGCGCCGGACTACACCGCGTCGCCGGCGGACGGCCGGGCTCCCGCCACGGTCGTGGAGGAGATCCTGTGTTCGGTCTTCGCCGAGGTGCTGGGGCTGGACCGGGTCGGCGTCGAGGACAACTTCTTCGAGCTCGGCGGGCACTCGCTGCTGGCGGTGTCGCTGGTCGAGCGGCTGCGGGCCCGGGGTGTTTCGGTGGGTGTCAGGGCTCTGTTCGCCTCGCCGACTCCGGCCGGGATCGCGGCGGTGGCCGGGGTGCCGGAGGTGGTCGTGCCGCCGAACCGGATCCCCGCGGACGCCGCGGCGATCACCCCGGACATGGTCACGCTCGTCGACCTGTCCGAGGCCGAGCTGGATCTGATCGTGGCCAAGGTGCCCGGCGGTGCGCCGAACGTCGCCGACATCTATCCGCTGGCCCCGCTCCAGGAAGGCATGGTCTTCCACCACATGATGACCGGCGGGGAGAACGGCGGCGGCGACGTCTATCTCCAGCCGACCGTCCTGGGCTTCGACACCCGGGACCAGGCCGACGAGATGCTCGCCGCGCTGCAGAAGGTCGTCGACCGGCACGACATCTACCGCACCGCCGTGGTGTGGGAAGGGCTTTCGGAACCGGTCCAGGTCGTCAACCGGCGCGCCCAGGTGCCGGTCTCCGAGGTGCTGCTGGCTGAAGACGCCGAGAACGCCGAGAGCGCCGGCAACGCCGCCGACAGGTCCGGCATCGAGGCCGGCAGCGACACCGAAGCGCACAGCGACACCGAAGTCCACAGTGACACCGAGATGGCGGCCCGGCTGCTCGCGGCCGCCGGATCCCGGATGGACCTGCAGCGGGCACCGCTCATCCGGGCCTTCGTGGCCGAGTTGCCCGGCACCGGGAAGTGGCAGGTCCTCGTGCAGATGCACCACCTGCTCCAGGACCACACGAGCCGTGTCGTCTTCCTCGAGGAGATCGCGGCCGTGCTGCGCGGCGACGACGCGGCGCTGACCGAGCCGCTGCCCTTCCGGGCCTTCGTGGCGCACGCCCGACTCGGGATCTCGCGGGAGGAGCACGGCCGGTTCTTCGCCGGGCTGCTCGGCGACGTCACCGAGACGACCGCGCCCTTCGGCCTGCTCGATGTGCACGGTGACGGTTCCGACGTCGAGCACGCGCGGGTGCCGCTGGACGCCCCGCTCGCGGCCCGGATCCGCGAGCAGGCCCGTCGCTCCGGGGTGTCGGCCGCGACACTGTTCCACGTCGCGTGGGCTCGGGTCCTGGCGTCGGTTTCGGGCCGCGAGGACGTGGTCTTCGGCACCGTGCTGTTCGGCCGGATGAACGCGGGGACCGGCGCGGACCGCGTTCCCGGTCCGTTCCTGAACACGTTGCCCGTGCGGGTCCGCACCGACCACGGTTCCGTTGAGGCGGCCGTGTCGGGCATGCAGTCGCAGCTTGCTGATCTGCTGGTCCACGAGCACGCGCCGTTGGCGGTCGCGCAGCAGGCCAGTGGCGTGGTGGCGCCGGCCCCGCTGTTCACCTCGATCTTCAACTACCGGCACAGCCGCGACTTCGGCCAGCGCCGCGCCGACCGCAGCGACGGCGTGCCGGACGGCGTCCACACGGTTTACAGCCACGACCGCACGAACTACCCGCTCACCGTCGCCGTCGACGACGTGGAGACCGGGTTCACCGCGGTCGTCGACGCGGTGGCGCCGGTGGACGCGGACCGCGTGTGCCGGTTGCTGCTCACGGCGGTCGAGGGCATCGTGACCGCGTTGCAGGACGAGTCAGGGATCGAACTCACCGACGTGCCCGTGCTGGGCGAGGTCGAGCGGTCCCAGGTGCTGGGGGAGTGGTCCGTCCCGGCGGTGGACGCCTCGCCCGTGACGATGCCGGAACTGTTCGCCGCGCAGGTCGCGGCGCGTCCGGACGCGGTCGCGGTGGAGTCTGAGGACGCCGCCGTCACCTACGGCGAGCTGGACGCCCGGGCCGGCCGGCTGGCGCGCCGTCTGGTCGGCCTGGGAGTCGGACCGGAATCGGTCGTGGGCGTGTGCATGCCGCGCGGCGTCGAGACCATCGTGGCCTTGCTGGCCGTGTTGAAGGCCGGCGGCGCCTACCTGCCCCTGGACCCGCAGTATCCGGCCGATCGGCTGGCCTACACGGTCCAGGACGCGAAGGCGGTCTGTGTGGTGACGGTGTCGGAGCTGACCGACTCCGTTCCTTCAGGCGACGTGCCGCTGCTTCTCCTGGACGTGGCGGATGAGTCAGAGGCCGAAGACACCCCGGAGACCTTGCTCGCGCCTGGTCTGCTGCCGTCGCATCCGGCGTATGTGATCTACACGTCGGGCTCGACGGGCCGCCCGAAGGGCGTCATGGTCGATCATGCCTGCGCGGTGGGACTGTTCGCCGCGTCGCAAGGGCTGTTCGAGTTCGGCGCGGATGACGTGTGGAGCTGGTTCCACTCGTTCGCGTTCGACTTCTCGGTGTGGGAGTTGTGGGGCGCGCTGCTGCATGGCGGTCGGGTGGTTGTGGTGCCGTTTGCGGTGTCGCGCTCGCCTGAGGAGTTTGTGCGACTGCTGGGCCGTTCTCGGGTGTCGATGCTCAGCCAGACGCCGTCGGCGTTCTACCAACTGGTGGATGCCGAGGCCGGATGCGCGCGGAGCGTCGTCGCCGATGTCCGGGCGGTGGTGTTCGGCGGGGAGGCGTTGGACCCGGCGCGATTGGCTGGTTGGTGGGCCCGGCATCCTGAGGGGCCGCGTCTGGTGAACATGTACGGGATCACCGAGACGACCGTGCACGTGACCTTCCAGGAACTGGCCCGCGATGGCGGATCCGGCTCTGTCATCGGTCTGGGTCTTCCCGGGCTGCGGGTGTTCGTGTTGGACAACCGGTTGCAGCCGGTGCCGGTCGGCGTGGCCGGCGAGATGTACGTCTCCGGACCCCAGCTCGCCCGGGGCTATCTCGGCCGGCCGGGGCTGACGTCGGGCCGGTTCGTGGCCAACCCGTTCCAGGACGGTGGCTCACGGCTTTACCGCAGCGGCGATGTGGCGCGCTGGACCTCTGATGGCGTGTTGGAGTTCGTCGGCCGTGCCGACGAGCAGGTCAAGATCCGGGGCTTCCGGATCGAGCTCGGTGAGATCGAGGCCGTGGTCCTGGACCACGCGTCGGTGTCGCAGGCTGCTGTCCTGGTCCGCGAGGACACTCCGGGAGACAAGCGTCTCGTCGCCTACGTCGTCGCCACGGATCCGGACGAATCGCAGCCGCCGACCGACCTGCCGACCGACCCGCCGACCGACCCGCCGACCGACCTGCCGACCGACCCGCCGACCGACCTGCCGTCGTCCGTGAAGGCCTCGGCCGCCGAGCGCCTGCCCGAATACATGGTCCCCTCGGCGGTGGTGGTCCTGGAGGCCCTGCCACTGACCGTGAACGGCAAGCTGGATCGCAAGGCTCTGCCGGCACCGGACTACGCCGCGAACTCGACCGGCCGCGCCCCGACCACGGCCGCGGAAGAGGCCCTCTGCTCGGTGTTCGCCGAGGTCCTCGGCCTGGAGCGGGTCGGGGTGGACGACAACTTCTTCGAGCTCGGCGGCCACTCGTTGCTCGCGGTGCGCCTCGTGAGCCGCATCCGCTCGGTGTTCGACGTCGAGCTGACGCTGCGGACGGTGTTCGAGGCGCCGACGGTCGTGGACCTGGCCGGGCGGCTGGCCGGGGCCGGAGCGGCCCGGGTCGCGCTCGCGCCCTGGGCACGCCCGGAGCGGATCCCGCTGTCCTACGCCCAGGAGCGGCTGTGGTTCCTCGAACAGCTGGCTTTGTCGAGGTCGATGTACAACGTCCCCATCGTGGTCCGGGTGAACGGGCTGGACACGGCTGCCATGGCCGCCGCGTTCCGGGACGTGCTGGAACGCCACGAGATGCTGCGCACGGTCTTCCCGGCCTGGGACGGCCGGCCGTACCAGGCCGTCATCCCGATGCCGGACCTGGACTGGGAGATGTCGACCGCCGAGGTGGCCGAGGCGGACCTGCCCGAGGCGATCACCCAGGCGGTCTGGCAGCCGTTCGACCTCGCGACCGAGATCCCGCTGCGGGTGCGGCTCCTCGAGGCCGGACCGGGCGACTTCGTGATGGTCGTGGTGGTGCACCACATCGCGACGGACGGCTGGTCCATGGGCCCGCTGGCGCGGGACGTGTCGGTGGCGTACGCGGCACGGTCGCAGGGTTCTGCGCCAGTCTGGGAGCCGCTGCCGGTGCAATACGCGGACTACTCGCTGTGGCAGCGTGAACTGCTGGGTTCCGAGGACGATCCGGACAGCGTGCAGTCCCGCCAGATCGCGTACTGGCGCGAGGCGCTGGCCGGAGCGCCCGAGGAGCTGGAGCTGCCCCGGGACCACGCACGGCCGGAGGTTGCCGACCACCGGGGCCACACGGCTCGTCTGGCGGTGCCCGCCGAGGTCCACGCCGATCTGGCGGAGCTGGTCCGGAGCCGCGGCGTGACGCTGTTCATGGTGATGCAGGCCGCGCTGGCCCTGCTGCTTTCCAAGCTGGGTGCGGGCACTGACATCCCCATCGGTTCGCCGGTGGCCGGCCGTACCGATGAGGCCCTCGACGACCTGATCGGCTTCTTCGTCAACACCCTGGTTCTGCGTACCGACGTCTCCGGCGACCCGACCTTCGAGCAGCTGCTGGAGCAGGTCCGCGAGGTGACGCTGTCGGCGATGGCGAACCAGGACGTCCCGTTCGAGCGCCTGGTGGAGGCGCTGTCCCCGACCCGGTCGCTGGCGCGGCATCCGCTGTTCCAGGTGATGCTCGTCGTGCAGAACAACGAGGCCGGCAAGCTGGAGCTGCCGGGCCTGGAGGCCTCCGGGATGCCCGCGGGCGAGCCCGCGGCGCGCCTGGACCTGGAACTGAGCATCACCGAGACCTTCGACGAGGCCGGGAACCCGGCGGGACTGCGGGGTTCGGTGACGGCCGCGGCCGACCTGGCCGACGCGCAGAGCGCGGAGGTGCTGGCGGATCGGTTCGTGCGGGTCTTGACGGCGGTCGCCGCGGAACCGCGGCTGCGGACCGGGCAAGTCGATGTGCTCGGCTCCGTGGAGCGCCGGCGAGTTGTGGAGGAGTGGAACGGCACAGCGGTGGAGGTGCCGTTCGCGTCGCTGGCGGCGCTGTTTGCCGAGCAGGTCGCGTCGAACCCGGACTCGATCGCGGTGGTGTGTGAGGACTCTGCTGTCACCTATCGCGAGGTGGATGCTCGGGCTGCTCGTCTCGCGCGGCATCTCGCGGGTCTCGGTGTGGGGCCGGAGCGCGTGGTGGGCGTGTGCCAGGAGCGGTCGGTGGAGATGGTGGTCTGTCTGCTGGCTGTGCTGAAGGCCGGCGGTGCGTACCTGCCGTTGGACCCGGAGTATCCGGCCGACCGTCTCGGGTTCGTGGTTCAGGACGCCGGCGCGGTGTGTGTGCTGACGAGCGAAGCGCTCAGGGCTGTGCTGCCGGCCTCGGACGACGTCCCGATCGTGGTGCTGGACGAGTTGCCGTCGCAGCCAGAGGCGGATGGTTCGCTGTTCGAGGACGTCGCCGTCCTGCCTTCGCATCCGGCGTATGCGATCTTCACGTCGGGGTCGACGGGGCGCCCGAAGGGCGTGATGGTTCCGCAGGCAGGCGTGGTGAACCGCTTGCAGTGGATGCAGGGGCAGTACGGTCTGACCTCCGCGGATCGGGTGGTGCAGAAGACGCCGTTCGGGTTCGACGTGTCGGTGTGGGAGTTCTTCTGGCCCCTGATCTCGGGCGCGGGCCTGGTCATGGCTCGGCCCGGCGGTCACCGCGACCCGGGGTATCTGGCGGGTCTGATGCGCCGTGAGCACGTGTCGGTGGCGCACTTCGTGCCGTCGATGCTGGAGGTGTTCCTGCGGGAGCCGGCGGCTGCGGACTGCTCCGGACTCCGCTGGGTGTTCTGCTCCGGCGAGGCGTTGCCGGGATCGGTGCGGGACCGTTTTGCCGAAGTCGTCGGGGCGCCTTTGCTGAACTTGTACGGGCCGACCGAAGCCTCCGTTGATGTGACCGCCTCTCGGTGTGCTTATGACGACGGTCCGGTGTGGATCGGTCGGCCGGTGTGGAACACGCAGGTGTTCGTACTGGACGCGGCCCTCAACCCGGTCGCGCCGGGCGTGGCCGGTGAGCTGTATCTGGCCGGCGTGCAGCTGGCGCGCGGCTATGCCGGGCGTAGCGGGCTGACGGCGGAACGCTTCGTGGCGAACCCGTTCGACCCGGGTACCCGGATGTATCGGACCGGGGACGTGGTGCGCTGGGGTTCCGGCGGCCTGGAGTACCTGGGCCGCGCCGACGACCAGGTGAAGATCCGCGGCTTCCGGATCGAACTCGGCGAGATCGAGTCGGTCGTCTCGGATTCCCCGCTGGTGTCACAGGCTGCTGTCATCGCCCGGGAGGACGTCCCCGGCGACAAGCGCCTGGTCGCCTATGTCGTCTCCGCCGACGGTGGGACACCAGATGGCGATCTGGCCGCCGCGGTCCGCGCGACTGCTGCTGAACGGCTGCCGGAGTACATGGTTCCCTCGGCCGTCGTGGTGCTGGACGCCCTTCCGCTGTCGGTGAACGGGAAGCTGGATCGCAAGGCTCTGCCGGCGCCCGACTACGCGGCGAACTCGACTGGTCGTGCTCCGTCCACGGTGGTGGAGGAGGTCCTGTGTTCGGTCTTCGCCGAGGTGCTGGGTCTGGAGCGGGTCGGCGTCGATGACAACTTCTTCGAGCTCGGCGGGCATTCGCTGCTGGCCGTGACTCTCCTGGAGCGCCTCGCCAACCGTGGGGTCTCGGCCAGCGTCAGGGCCCTGTTCGCCTCGCCGACCCCGGCCGGGATCGCGGCCGTGGCCGGTGTGCCGCAAGTGAAGGTGCCGCCGAACCGGATCCCGGTGGACGCGCAAGAGATCACCCCGGACATGGTCACGCTCGTCGACCTGTCGCAGGCCGAGATCGATCTGATCGTCGCGAAGGCATCCGGCGGCGCGGCGAACATCGCCGACATCTATCCGCTGGCCCCGCTTCAGGAAGGCATGTTCTTCCACCACCTGCTCGCCCAGGACGCCGGCACCGCGGACGTGTACATCCAGCCGCTGGTGGTCCAGTTCGACTCCCGCGATCGCCTGGACACGATGCTGGCGGCGCTCCAGCAGGTGGTGGACCGTCACGACATCTACCGCACCGCCGTCATCTGGGAAGGCCTGCCCGAACCGGTCCAGGTCGTCAGCCGACGCGCGGACCTGCCGGTCATGCAGACCGTTCTCGATGACGGCGGGGACTGCGACGCGATCGCCCAGCTGCTCGCGGCGGCCGGGCCGAGCATGGACCTGGACCGGGCTCCGTTGCTGCGGGTGGTCACCGCTCGCGATCTGGGGACCGACCAGTGGCTCGTGCTGATCCAGATCCACCATCTCCTGCAAGACCACACCAGCCACGACGTCCTGATGGAGGAGCTCGCGGCGATCCTGCGCGGCGAGGGCCATCTGCTGCCCGCGGCACGGCCGTTCCGGGACTTCGTGGCGCACGCCCGGCTCGGCGTCTCCCGCGAGGAGCACAGCCGGTTCTTCGCGGAACTGCTCGGCGGCGTGACGGAGCCGACCGCACCGTTCGGCCTGCTGGACATCCACGGCGACGGCGAGGACGTCGAAGAGGTCGAACTCGCTGTCGCCGACGCGCTCGCCGGCCGGATCCGGGAGCAGGCCCGGGTCCTCGGGGTGTCGGCGGCGACGCTGTTCCACGTGGCGTGGGCCCGGGTTCTGGCGTCCGTGTCCGGGCGGGACGACGTGGTGTTCGGCACCGTGCTGTTCGGCCGGATGAACGCCGGCGAAGGCGCGGACCGCGTCCCCGGACCGTTCATGAACACGCTGCCGGTGCGGGTCGAGGTCGGCGCGTCGAGCGTCGGGGCAGCGGTCGCCGGGATGCAGTCGCAGCTTGCTGATCTGCTCGTCCACGAGCACGCGCCGTTGGCGGTCGCGCAGCAGGCCAGTGGTGTGGTCGCGCCGGCTCCGCTGTTCACCTCGATCCTGAACTTCCGCCACAGCCACCGCAACACCGACAACGGCCACGAGCCGAGCGCGGACACCCAGGTCAAGGGCATCCGCACCGTCTACGCGCGGGAGCGCACCAACTACCCGCTGAGCGTGACGGTCGACGACGTCGGCACCGGGTTCGTCATCGGCGTGGCCGTCACGGCGCCGGTCGGCCCCGAGCAGGTCTCGGCGCTGCTGCACACCGCGGTGGATGGTCTGCTCGACGCGCTGGAACAGGCTCCTGACACGTCCCTCGTCGCCGTCGCGACCCTCGCCGGCGCCGATCGCTCCCAGGTGTTGGAGGCCTGGAACGACACGGCGGTCCCGGTGACGTGGGCCCTGGTGCCCGAGCAGTTCGCCGAGCGGGTAGCCGAGTGTCCCGAGGCCGCGGCCGTGGTGTGTGGGGATATCGCAGTCAGCTATGGCGAACTCGACGCCCGCGCGAACCGCCTCGGCCGTCATCTGCGCAGTGTCGGCGTCGGACCGGAGTCGGTCGTGGCGCTGCGGATGCCGCGCGGCGTCGAGATGGTGGTGGCGATTCTGGGCGTGTGGAAGGCGGGGGGCGCCTATCTCCCGCTGGATCCGGACTATCCGGCCGAGCGCCTGGAATTCATGATCGCCGATGCTGCTCCGGCCTGCGTCCTGACGGCTGATGCCGTCGCCGGCGCGGTGGCGGATCAGAGTCTGTCCTCGGCTCCGTTGGAGGCTTTGCCGCGGTCCGCTGATGCTTTGGCCTATGTGATCTACACGTCGGGGTCGACGGGCCGGCCGAAGGGCGTACAGATCACGCACGGCGGTCTGGCGAACTACGTGGTGTGGGCCGCGGGCGCGTACGGCGCGTCGGGGCAGCGCTCCGCGGTACTGCATTCCTCGTTGGCCTTCGACCTGACGGTGACGAGCGTGTTCGTGCCGTTGGTGTCGGGCTCGGCGGTGACCGTGGACGCCGTCGGCGGGGTGGAGGGCCTGGCCGGAGTGCTGGCCCGCGGCGGCGGATTCGGTGTCCTGAAGGTGGTTCCGGGACACCTGCCGCTGCTGGGCGCTTCGGTTCCGGCCTCGGGACTGGCGGCGGCGGCGCGAACCATGGTGGTCGGCGGCGAGGCGCTGCCGGGCTCGGTGGTGCGTGATTGGCTGGCGGCCTCTCCGCGGTCGGTGGTGGTCAACGAGTACGGGCCGACGGAGACCGTGGTCGGCTGTTGCGTGTACTTGGTCGGCACCGGCGACGAGGTGCCGGACTCGGTGCCGATCGGCCGTCCGATCGCGAACATGCGCATGTACGTGCTCGATGGCGGGTTGCTCCCGGTACCGCCGGGCGCGGTCGGGGAGCTCTACATCGCCGGTGCGCAGATGGCCCGCGGCTACGGAGGCCGTCCCGGACTGACCGCCGGCCGCTTCGTGGCAGACCCCTTCGAGGCCTCGGCGCGGATGTATCGGACCGGTGACCTGGCGCGATGGTCGGCCGAAGGGGTGCTGGAGTTCCTGGGCCGGGCCGACGACCAGGTGAAGGTCCGCGGATTCCGGATCGAGCCGGGGGAGATCGAGGCGGTTCTGGCCGACCTGGAGCCGGTGTCGCAGGCCGCTGTCATCGCCCGCGAGGACAGCCCCGGGGACAAGCGCCTGGTCGCCTACATCGTCCCGGCCGACCCGGGCCAGGAGGACTGGGACGATCTCCTCACCGGTCTGCCGGCCCACATCAAGGCCTCGGCGGCCGAGCGGCTGCCCGAGTACATGGTCCCGTCGGCGGTGGTCGTCCTGGACGCCCTCCCGCTCACCGTGAACGGGAAGCTCGATCGCAGAGCCCTGCCGGCACCCGACTACGGCGCGATGTCGACCGGGCGTGCCCCGTCCACTCCGTTGGAAGAGGCTTTGGCCTCGCTGTTCGCCGAAGTGCTCGGACTGGAGCGGGTCGGCGCCGACGACGACTTCTTCGCCCTCGGCGGGCACTCGCTCCTGGCGACCAGGCTGGTCGGCCGGATCCGCTCGCAGCTGGGCGTCGAGATGGGGATCCGGGCGGTGTTCGAGAAGCCGACCGTGGCCGGCCTGGCAGAGCGGCTGGCCGCGCCGAAGGAGACCGCGGTGAAGAAGGCCAGGCCGGCGCTGCGTCCGCGCCGTGGGAATGGAGAATTCTGATGATCCCGTTGTCGTTCGCTCAGCGTCGCCTGTGGTTCCTGGACCAGTTCGACGGTCCTGGCTCCTCCTACGTGAACCCGGTCGTGGTGCGGCTGTCCGGGGAACTGGACGCCGCCGCGCTCACCGCGGCGTTCCGCGACCTCCTGCTCCGGCACGAGGCGCTGCGCACGGTGTTCCCGTCCGACGGCGGCGAACCGTATCAGTCGGTGCTCCCCGCCGAGGAGATCGCGGCGTGGGACCTTCCCGTCGCCGCCGTCACCGAGGCGGAGCTGCCCGGGGAGCTGGTGGCCGCCGTGGAGCAGCCCTTCGACCTGGCGTCGCAGGTCCCGCTGCGGGCGCGGCTGTTCCGCCTCGGTCCGCAGGAGCACGTCCTGGCGCTCACCGTGCACCACATCGCGACCGATGGCTGGTCGATGGGTCCGTTGGCCCGGGACGTCTCCCTCGCCTACGCGGCGCGGTGCCAAGGGGAGGCGCCGCAGTGGGAGCCGCTCCCGGTGCAGTACGCGGACTACGCGCTCTGGCAGCGGGAGGTCCTCGGGTCCGAGGACGATCCCGAGAGCGTCATCTGGCAGCAGGTCGCCTACTGGCGGGACGCGCTCGCCGGCGCACCGGAGGAACTGGTCCTGCCCGTCGACCATCCGCGTCCGCCGGTCAGCGGATATCAGGGCCACACCGCCGAGCTGCGCATCCCGGCCGAAGCCCATGAGCGGCTCGCGGCGCTGGCGCTCCGCCGGGGCGTGACGCTGTTCATGGTGGTGCAGGCGGCTTTGGCGGTGACGCTGTCGAAGCTGGGTGCGGGTACTGACATACCCATCGGTTCGGCGATCGCCGGTCGGACGGACGATGCGCTCGACGATCTGATCGGCTTCTTCGTCAACACCCTGGTTCTGCGCACCGACGTCTCCGGCGACCCGACGTTCGAGCAGCTGCTCCAGCGCGTGCGCGAGGCGAGCCTGTCCGCCCTGGAGAACCAGGACGTGCCGTTCGAGCGCCTGGTCGAGCTGCTGTCCCCGGCCCGGTCGATGTCGCGCCACCCGCTCTTCCAGGTGATGCTCACCGTCCAGAACACGGCGGGTGGCGTGCTGGAGCTGCCCGGCCTGAAGGCTTCCGGCATAGCCGGCGCCGACCCGGCGGCCCGGTTCGACCTGGACGTCACGGTCGGGGAGCTGTTCGGCGCGGACGGCCGGCCCGGCGGCCTGCTCGGCGAGGTGACGATGGCCGCCGACCTGTTCGATCCGCAGAGCGCTGAGACGTTCGCGGAGCGGTTCGCGCGCGTGCTCGACGCGATGGCCCAGGACCCCTCGTCGCTGGTGAGCGCCGTGGAGGTGATGGACGCCGACGAGCGTGAAACGGTCCTGCGGTCCTGGAACGACACCGCGGTCGCCGTGCCTGCCGCGGAGGGCGTGCACGCGCTCATCGCCGCGCACGCGGGGCACACCCCAGATTCGGCGGCAGTGCTCTGCGATGACACGGTCCTCACCTATGGCGAGCTGAACGCAAGAGCCAACCGTCTTGCGCGCCACCTGGTCGGCCTCGGAGTCGGACCGGAAAGCATGGTCGGGCTGTGCATGCCTCGCGGTCCCGAACTCATCGTCTCGCTTCTGGCCGTACTCAAGGCCGGGGGCGCGTACCTTTCGCTGGACCCTGATTATCCGGCCGAGCGGATCGCCGCGATGGTCGAGGACGCCCGTCCGGCGTGCGTGGTGGTCGCGGACGGCTCGCAGCCGGCGTCGTCCGCGATCGGCGACGTCCCGCGGGTGACCCTCGACGCCGATCTGGCGGATCGGTTGGCGGTGCTGAGCCCCGAGGACCTGACGAACGAAGACCGGTCTGCTCCTGTGCTCCCGTCGCATCCGGCGTACGTCATCTACACGTCCGGATCGACCGGTCGCCCCAAGGGCGTGGTGATCCAGCACCACGGGTTCGTGAACCTGGCGAAGGCGGTCGCCGGGCGCTTCGGCCTGGCGCCCGGGCACCGCATGGCGCAGTTCGCGTCGGCGGGCTTCGACCAGTTCTGCTCGGACTGGACCGCGGTGCTCACGGCGGGCGCGACCATGGTCGTCGTGCCCTCGGACCGGCGGTTGGGCCCCGATCTGGTCGCGCTGCTGGCCGAGCAGCAGGCCACGCACGTGCCGATGCCGCCGGCGGTGCTGGCTGACGTCGAGCCCGGCGCCATCGGCGACGGCGTCCTGCTGGACGTCGGCGGCGAAGCCTGCCCGCCGGAGGTCATGGCCCGCTGGGCGTCCGGCCGCGTGATGTTCAACTCCTACGGCCCGACCGAGTCCACGGTCGATGCGCTGGTCTGGCGCTGCCGTGCGGAGTCCCCGGAGGTCCTGATCGGCTCGCCGCTGCCGAACACCCGCGCGTACGTCCTCGACGACGCCCTGCACCCGGTGCCGGCCGGCGTGGCCGGGGAGCTCTACATCGCCGGCGTCCAGCTGGCGCGCGGCTATCTGGGCCGCCCGGGCCTGAGCGCGGAGCGGTTCGTGGCCAACCCCTTCGAACCGGGCACCCGGATGTACCGGACCGGGGACGTGGCGCGCTGGACCGCCGACGGCGAGGTGGCGTTCGCCGGCCGGGCCGACGACCAGGTGAAGATCCGCGGGTTCCGGATCGAGCCGGGTGAGGTCGAGTCGGTCGTGGCCGCCCATCCTTCGGTGGACCGCGTCGTCGTGGTGGCCAGGGAGGACGTGCCGGGGGACAAGCGTCTTGTCGCCTATGTCGTTCCGGCTGGCAGTTCTGAGCCGCCTGCCGACATGCCCGCTGACATGCCCGCCGACATGCCTGCCGATCTGCCGGCGGCGGTGCGGACCTACGCCGCCGAGCATCTGCCCGAGTACATGGTCCCGGCTGCCGTCTTGCTGCTGGACGCTCTTCCGTTGACGGTCAACGGGAAACTGGATCGCAAAGCCCTGCCGGCCCCCGACTACGCGGCGTCGGCCTCGACGGACCGGGCACCGGCCACGGTCGTCGAGGAAGTCCTGTGTTCGGTGTTCGCCGACGTCCTGGGCCTGGCCCGGGTCGGCGTCCACGACGACTTCTTCACGGTGGGCGGCCATTCGCTGCTGGCGACCCGGCTGGCGAGCCGCATCCGTTCGGTGTTCGACGCCGAACTGTCGGTCCGCGCTGTCTTCGAGTCCCCGACCCCGGCCGGTCTGGCCCGGCGCCTGACGCTGGCCGGCCCGGCCCGCACAGGGCTCTCGGCCCGCGTGCGGCCCGAGCACGTGCCGCTGTCGTTCGCCCAGCGGCGGCTGTGGTTCCTGGGACAGCTCGAAGGCCCCAGCGCGACCTACAACCTGCCGACCGCGCTGCGGTTGACGGGCGAGCTGGACTCCTTGGCGCTGGAGGCGGCGCTGCGGGACGTCGTGGCACGGCACGAGGTGCTGCGCACCGTGTTCCCGATGGCTGAGGGCCAGCCGTATCAGCACGTCCTGTCCCCGGAGGAGCTGGACTGGGCGCTGCCAATCGTGGCGGCCGGCGAGAGCGACCTGTCCGAACTGGTGGTGGCGGAGGCGAACCATGTCTTCGATCTGACCGCCGAGGCGCCGGTGCGGGCGCGGTTGTTCGTCGTCGGCCCGGCGGAGCACGTGCTCGTCCTGGTGGTGCACCACATCGCCACGGACGGCTGGTCGATGGGCCCGCTGGCGCGGGACGTCTCCGAGGCGTACGCCGCGCGCTGTCGCGGTGAGGCGCCGGTGTGGGCGCCGTTGCCGGTGCAGTACGCGGACTACGCGCTGTGGCAACGGGAACTGCTGGGGTCGGAGGAGGACCCGGACAGTCTGGTGTCCGGTCAGGTGGGGTATTGGCGGGAGGCTCTGGCGGGGATTCCGGAGGAGCTGGCGCTGCCGACGGATCGTCCGCGTCCGGCGGTCGCCAGCCATCGCGGCCACACCGCCGGCGCGTTCGTGCCGGCCGAGGTGCACCGGCGGCTGGCCGAGATCGCCCGGGACCGGGGCATGACGCTGTTCATGGTGGTGCAGGCGGCTTTGGCGGTGACGCTGTCGAAGCTGGGTGCGGGTGCTGACATACCGATCGGTTCGGCGATCGCCGGCCGGACGGATGAGGCCCTCGACGACCTGATCGGCTTCTTTGTCAATACCCTGGTTCTGCGCACCGACGTCTCCGGCGACCCGACCTTCGAAGAGTTGCTGCAGCGGGTCCGGGAGACGAGCCTGTCGGCGTTCGCCAACCAGGACGTCCCGTTCGAACGGCTCGTCGAAGTCCTGTCCCCGGCTCGGTCCATGGCCAGGCATCCGCTGTTCCAGGTGATGCTGGTCCTGCAGAACACCGAGGCCGGGGTGCTGGAGCTCCCGGGTCTGCGGGCGTCGGGGTTGGCGTCGGGCGAGTTGGCGGCGCGGTTCGACGTGGAGGTGGGGGTCGGAGAGGTCTTCGACGCCGCCGGCGCTCCCGCGGGGTTGCATGCCGGTGTGACCGCTGCGGCGGATCTGTTCGATGTGGACAGCGCGGAGGCCTTGGCACAACGCCTGGTGCGGGTGCTGACGGCGGTGGCCGAGGACCCGGGGACGCGGCTCGGTCGGGTCGAGGTGCTGGACGACGCCGAGCGTCGTCAGGTGGTGCTGGAGTGGAACGACACGGCGGTGGAGGTGCCGTTCGCGTCGCTGGCGGCGCTGTTCGCCGAGCAGGTCGCGTCGGATCCGGACTCGGTCGCGGTGGTGTGTGAGGGCACTGCTGTCACCTACCGCGAGATGAATGCCCGGGCTGGTCGTCTGGCGCGGCATCTGGTCGGCCTGGGTGTCGGCCCGGAGTCGGTGGTCGGGGTGTGCCTGGAGCGGTCGGTGGAGATGGTGATCGCGCTGCTGGCCGTGGTGAAGGCCGGAGGTGCGTACCTGCCGCTGGATCCGGAGTATCCGAGCGACCGCCTCGGGTTCATGGTCCAGGACGCCGGTCCGGTGTGCGTGGTGACGACGTCGGCGTTTGCCGGTTCCGTGCCGGTCGGGGACGTGCCGCTGGTGGTGCTCGATGAAGCGGACCTGTTCGAGGGCGGGTCTGCGACGCCGTTCGAGGATGTCGCCGTCCTGCCTTCGCATCCGGCGTATGTGATTTTCACGTCGGGGTCGACGGGGCGTCCGAAGGGGGTGATGGTTCCGCAGGCCGGTGTGGTGAATCGTCTGCTGTGGATGCAGGGGCAGTATGGGCTGACTGCCGCGGATCGGGTGGTGCAGAAGACGCCGTTCGGGTTCGACGTGTCGGTGTGGGAGTTCTTCTGGCCGTTGATTTCGGGTGCCGGCATTGTGGTGGCTCGCCCCGGAGGCCATCGTGATCCCGCATATCTGGCCGACCTGATGCGCCGCGAGCAAGTCTCTGTGGCGCACTTCGTGCCGTCGATGCTGGAGGTGTTCCTGCGCGAACCTGCGGCTGCAAACTGCGCCGATCTGCGCTGGGTGTTCTGCTCCGGTGAAGCGCTGCCGCCGCTGGTGCGGGACTGTTTCGCCGAGGTGGTCGGGGCGCCGCTGCTGAACTTGTACGGGCCGACCGAGGCGTCCATCGACGTGACCGCTTCCCGCTGCGTGTCGGACGACGGTCCGGTGTGGATCGGGCGGCCGGTGTGGAACACGCAGGTGTTCGTGCTTGACGGTTCGCTCAATCCGGTGCCGCCTGGGGTGGCCGGTGAGCTGTATCTGGCCGGTGTCCAGTTGGCCCGCGGCTATGTGGGGCGTCCAGGGCTGACCGCTGAGCGGTTCGTGGCCGACCCCTTCGACGCGTCGTCGCGGATGTACCGGACCGGCGACGTGGTGCGCTGGGGTTCGGGCGGCCTGGAGTATCTGGGGCGCGCCGATGACCAGGTGAAGATCCGCGGCTTCCGCATCGAACTCGGCGAGATCGAGACCGTGGTGGCCGGGCACGATCTGGTGTCGCAGGCAGCTGTCGTGGTCTGGGAGGACGTGCCGGGCGACAAGCGTCTGGTGGCCTACATCGTCGCCACCGACCCGTCCGACGAGGGCCTGTCGGCCGGGCTGCCGTCCGCGGTGAAGGCACTGGCCGCAGCGTCTCTTCCGGAGTACATGGTTCCCTCGGCGGTGGTGGTGCTGGATGCGCTGCCGTTGTCGGTGAACGGGAAGCTGGATCGCAAGGCTCTGCCGGCGCCCGACTATGCGGCGAACTCGAGTGGTCGGGCTCCGTCCACGGTGGTGGAGGAAGTCCTGTGTTCGGTGTTCGCCGAGGTTCTTGGTCTGGAGCGGGTCGGGGTCGATGACAACTTCTTCGAGCTCGGCGGGCACTCGCTGCTGGCGGTGACGCTCCTGGAGCGTCTGGCCAAGCGCGGTGTCTCGGCAAGTGTCAGGGCTCTGTTCTCCTCGCCGACTCCGGCCGGGATCGCGGCCGTGGCTGGAATCCCGCAAGTGGTGGTGCCGCCGAACCGCATCCCCGCCGAGGCCACCGCCATCACCCCGGACATGGTCACGCTCGTCGACCTCACCCAGGCCGAGCTGGACCTGATCGTGGCCAAGGTGCCCGGCGGCGCGGCGAACGTCGCCGACATCTATCCCCTGGCTCCGTTGCAGGAGGGCATGTTCTTCCATCACCTGATGGCGCAGGACGCCGGCGGCGCGGACGTGTACATCCAGCCGCTGGTGGTCCAGTTCGACTCCCGTGATCGCCTGGACGCGATGCTGTCGGCGTTGCAGCAGGTGGTGGACCGTCACGACATCTACCGCACCGCCGTCATGTGGGAAGGCCTGCCCGAGCCGGTCCAGGTCGTCAGCCGCCAGGCCGTCGTTCCCGTCACCGAACTCGCCCCGGACGGCGATGCCGATGCCGACGCCGACCCGACAGCCCGGCTCCAGGCCATGGCCGGCGCGCACATGGACCTGGACCGGGCCCCGCTGATCCGGGTGTCCGTCGCCGAGGAGCCGGGCACGGGACGTTGGTCGGCGCTGCTCCAGATGCACCACATGCAGCAGGACCACACCGGTCAGGAGATCCTGCTGGACGAGATCTCGACGATCCTGCGTGGCGACGCCGACCGGCTGCCGAAGCCGTTGCCGTTCCGCGACTTCGTCGGGAACGCACGCCTGGGAGTCTCTCGTGAGGAGCACAGCCGGTTCTTCGCGGAACTGTTGGGCGACGTGACCGAGACGACCGCGCCGTTCGGTCTGCTGGACGTGCACGGTGACGGATCGGCAGTGGCGCGGACCCGAGCGCTGGTGGATCACGAACTGGCCGGCCGGATCCGGGAGCAGGCCCGGGCTCTCGGGGTGTCGGCGGCGACGTTGTTCCACGTCGCGTGGGCTCGGGTGCTGGCGTCGGTGTCGGGTCGTGAGGACGTCGTCTTCGGGACGGTGCTGTTCGGCCGCATGAACGCCGGCGAGGGCGCGGATCGAGTGCCCGGTCCGTTCATGAACACCCTGCCGGTGCGCGTTCAGGTCGGCGGGTCGAACGTGGCGGCTGCGGTCGCCGGGATGCAGTCGCAGCTTGCTGATCTGCTCGTCCACGAGCATGCGCCGTTGGCGGTGGCGCAGCAGGCCAGCGGTGTGGTCGCGCCGGCCCCGCTGTTCACCTCGATCCTGAACTTCCGCCACAGCCGACCGGCCGCCGACCGGAGCCAGGCCGAGGCCGACGGCAGTCTGCGCGGCATCCGGACCGTCTACGCCCACAACCGCACCAACTATCCGCTCAGCGTGGCGATCGACGACCTGGGCCAGGCGTTCGCGATCACGGTCGACGCGGTGACGCCGGTGGATGCGAAGCAGGTGTCCAGCCTGGTGGGCACGGCGATGCGGGAGCTGGTGTTCGCGCTGGAGCAGGCACCCGACATGCCGCTCGGCGTGGTGCCGGTGTTGGACGACGTCGAGTTGGATCGGCTCCTGTGCGACTGGAATGACACGGCGACCGTGGTGCAGCCGGCCCTGGTGCCGGAGCTGATCGCGGATCGGGCGTCGCAGCATCCGGATGCGGTGGCGTTGGTGTCGGCGGACACGGTGTTGACCTACGGGGAGCTGGAAGCCTCCGCAGCTCGTGTGGCGAGCTATTTGATCGGCGTCGGTGTGGGACCGGAGTCGCTGGTCGGGGTGCGGATGCCGCGCGGTGTTGACGCGGTGGTGGCGTTGCTCGGTGTGTGGATGGCCGGTGGTGCGTACCTTCCGCTGGATCCGGAGTATCCGACGGACCGTCTGGATTACATGGTCGCTGATGCCGGTCCGGTGTGTGTGCTCACACCGGAAGTTGTCGCCGAAGTGCTCTCGCAGCCAGATTTGATCTCGCCCCTGCCGGTGTTGTCGATGAGCGCTGGCCAGGTGGCGTATGTGATCTACACATCGGGTTCGACCGGGCGTCCGAAGGGTGTGCAGGTCACGCATGGTGGCTTGGCGAACTATGTGGGCTGGTGTCGGCAGGCCTATCCGGAGATCGGTATCAGCAGTCTGTTGCATGCCTCGTTGTCGTTTGACGCTGGCGTGACGGGCCTGTTCGGCGGTTTGACCTCTGGCGGCCGGGTGGTCGTTGCAGGTCTGGACGAGGATCTGCCGCATTTGCTGGGTGGTGAGCGTCTTGGGTTCGTGAAGGCGACCCCCAGCCACCTGCCGGTGCTGGAGACTCTGCCTGCTGTGGCGCCTGCCGGCCGGTTGATGGTTGGTGGCGAGGCGCTGACGGCACAGGCTCTGGAGCGGTGGCGCGCCTGGTCTGACGGCGTTCCGGTCGTGAACCACTACGGCCCGACCGAGGTCACGGTCGGCTGCGTGGACTACCGAACCGGTGTCAGCGAAGGCGTCGGCGACCGGACAGTGCCGATCGGATCGCCGATGGCCAACGTCCAGGTGTATGTGCTCGACGGGTTCCTGCGTCCCGTTCCGGCAGGCGTGGCCGGCGAACTCTACGTTGCCGGTGCGCAGTTGGCGCGCGGCTATCTGGGTCGGGCTGGTCTGACTGCGGAGCGGTTCGTGGCGTGTCCGTTCGAGTTCGAGTCGCGGATGTACCGCACCGGGGATGTGGCGCGGTGGTCCAGCGACGGGTTGCTGGAGTTCGTGGGCCGTGCCGATGAGCAGGTGAAGATCCGTGGCTTCCGGATCGAACTCGGTGAGATCGAAGCCGTGGTCGCCGGCCATGAAGCCGTCTCCCAGTCCGTGGTTCTGGTCCGCGAGGACCAGCCGGGGGACAAGCGCCTGGTCTCCTATGTCGTCCCGATTGACGGCGACCGGTCTCCGGAGGAACTAACCGCCTCGGTGAAGGACTCGGTCGCCGACCGTCTGCCGGACTACATGGTTCCCTCGGCGGTGGTGGTGCTGGATGCGTTGCCGCTGACGGTGAACGGCAAGCTTGATCGCAGGGCCCTGCCTGCCCCGGATTACGCGTCCTCGGGGTCGGCGTCTTCGGGTCGGGGTCCGTCCTCGGTGGTTGAGGAGATCTTGTGTTCGGTGTTTGCCGAGGTGCTGGGTTTGGACCGTGTCGGGGTCGATGATGACTTCTTCGCGCTTGGCGGGCATTCGTTGCTGGCGGTGCGTCTGGTCAGTCGGGTCCGTTCGGTCTTCGACGTCGAGGTGTCGGTGCGGTCGGTGTTCGAGTCCCCGACGGTTGCCGCTCTGGCGGGCCGGTTGGCTCTGGCCGGTCCGGCGCGCATGGGGCTTGTGGCGCGGACGCGTCCGGACCAGGTGCCGCTGTCCTTCGCCCAGCAACGACTCTGGTTCCTGGACCGGCTCCAAGGTCCGAGCACCACCTACGTGAACACCGTCGCAGTCCGCCTGACTGGCGAGCTGAACACCGACGCGCTGGAGTCGGCGCTGCGAGACCTGCTCGATCGACACGAGGTGTTGCGGACCGTCTTCCCGATGGCGGACGGCCAGCCGTACCAGGCCGTCGTCCCGATGCGGGACCTGGACTGGCGGCTGCCGATCCGGGCCGTCGCCGAGGACGGGCTGTTCGACGCGGTGGCCGAGGCGGCGAACCAGGTCTTCGACCTGACTGTCGAAGTGCCGGTGCGCGCGCGGCTGTTCGTGGTCGGCCCCACGGAGCATGTCCTCGTCCTGGCGGTCCACCACATCGCCACGGACGGCTGGTCGATGGGCCCGCTGGCCCGCGACGTGTCCGAGGCCTATGCCGCCCGATGCCAGGGCGAGGCCCCGGCTTGGCAGCCGCTGCCGGTGCAGTATGCGGACTACGCGCTGTGGCAGCGCGAACTCCTGGGCTCCGAAGACGATCCGGCCGGCCTCCTGTCTCAGGAGATCGACTATTGGCGACAGGCTCTGGCGGGGATTCCGGAGGAGTTGGCGCTGCCGACGGATCATGCGCGTCCGGCGGTGGCCGGCCATCGTGGTCACACGGCTGGCGCGGTCGTCCCGCCCGAGGTGCATCAGCGGCTGGCCGAGATCGCCCGGGACCGAGGC
The DNA here is from genome assembly GCF_041262705.1 of Catenulispora sp. MAP12-49. Lineage (NCBI taxonomy): Bacteria > Bacillati > Actinomycetota > Actinomycetes > Catenulisporales > Catenulisporaceae > Catenulispora > Catenulispora sp. MAP12-49. The sequence goes on from NZ_JBGCCP010000012.1 coordinate 255,624, forward strand.
GTGACGCTGTTCATGGTGGTTCAGGCCGCCCTGGCGATCACCCTCTCCAAGCTGGGCGCGGGTACTGACATCCCCATCGGATCGCCGGTGGCCGGCCGCACCGACGAAGCCCTCGATGATCTGATCGGGTTCTTCGTCAACACTCTGGTTCTGCGTACCGACGTCTCCGGCGACCCGACCTTCGCCGAACTGCTCGATCGCGTCCGGGAGACGGGCTTGTCGGCGTTCGCCAACCAGGACGTGCCGTTCGAGCGCCTGGTCGAGGCGCTGTCCCCGGCCCGCTCCATGGCTCGCCACCCCCTGTTCCAAGTGCTGCTGACTCTCCAGAACACCGAGGCCGGGGTGCTGGAACTGCCGGGTCTGCGGGCGTCGGGGTTGGCGTCCGGGGAGTTGGCGGCGCGTTTCGACCTGGAGGTCGGCGTCGGTGAGGTCTTCGACGCCGCCGGTGTTCCCGCCGGATTGCATACCTCAGTGACCGCTGCGGCGGATCTGTTCGACGCGGAGAGCGCCGAGCTGCTGGCGCGGCGTCTGGTCCGGGTGCTGACGGCGGTCGGTGCGGATCCCGCGCTGCGGCTGAGCCAGGTCGCGGTCTTGACCGACGCCGAGGCGGACCAGGTCCTTCGAGAGTGGAACGACACGGCGGTCGAGGTGCCGTTCGCGTCATTGGCGGAGTTGTTCGCCGAGCAGGTGTCGCAGCGTCCGGACGCGATAGCCATCGTGTGTGAGGACTCTGCTGTCACCTACGGCCGGCTGGATGCTTGGGCGAGCGGTTTGGCCCGGCGCTTGGTCGGGCTGGGTGTCGGTCCGGAGTCGGTGGTCGGGGTGTGCCTGGAGCGGTCGGTGGAGATGGTGGTGTCTCTGCTGGCCGTGCAGAAGGCCGGCGGCGCCTATCTTCCGTTGGACCCCGAGCATCCGGCGGAGCGTCTCGGATACATGGTCGCCGATGCCGACGCGGTGTGTGTGCTGACGGTCGAGGCGCTCAGGGGCGTCCTGCCGGCCTCGGACGACGTCCCGGTGGTGGTGCTCGACGGTTTCGCTGGTTCGGATGCGGCGTCGTTGACGGTTCCGGTGATGTCTTCGCATCCGGCGTATGTGATTTTCACGTCGGGGTCGACGGGGCGTCCGAAGGGGGTGATGGTTCCGCAGGCCGGTGTGGTGAATCGTCTGCTGTGGATGCAGGGGCAGTATGGGCTGACCGCCTCGGATCGGGTGGTGCAGAAGACGCCGTTCGGGTTCGACGTGTCGGTGTGGGAGTTCTTCTGGCCGTTGATCGCGGGTGCCGGCATTGTGGTCGCCCGCCCCGGAGGCCATCGGGATCCCGGGTATCTGGCCGATCTGATGCGCCGCGAGCAGGTGTCGGTGGCGCACTTTGTGCCGTCGATGCTGGAGGTGTTCCTGCGGGAGCCCGCAGCCGCGGACTGCTCCGGACTTCGCTGGGTGTTCTGCTCCGGCGAGGCGCTGCCGCCGCTGGTGCGGGACTGTTTCGCCGAGGTGGTCGGGGCGCCGCTGCTGAACTTGTACGGGCCGACCGAGGCGTCCATCGACGTGACCGCTTCCCGCTGCGTGTCGGACGACGGTCCGGTGTGGATCGGGCGGCCGGTGTGGAACACGCAGGTGTTCGTGCTTGACGGTTCGCTCAATCCGGTGCCGCCTGGGGTGGCCGGTGAGCTGTATCTGGCCGGTGTCCAGTTGGCCCGTGGCTATGTGGGGCGTCCGGGGCTGACCGCTGAGCGGTTCGTGGCCAATCCCTTCGACGCGTCGTCGCGGATGTACCGGACCGGCGACGTGGTGCGATGGACCTCGGGTGCTCTGGAGTACCTGGGCCGCGCCGACGATCAAGTGAAGATCCGCGGGTTCCGGATCGAACTCGGCGAGATCGAGTCGGTCATCGCGGCGTCCCCGCTGGTGTCGCAGGCTGCTGTCATCGCGCGCCAAGACGTCCCGGGCGACAAGCGCCTGGTCGCCTACGTCGTCCCGACGGACGGCGAGACATCGACCGCCGATCTGGTCGCGGTCCTGCGTGTTTCCGCTGCTGAGCGGCTGCCGGAGTACATGGTCCCGTCGGCCGTCGTGGTGCTTGACGTCCTTCCGTTGTCGGTGAATGGCAAGCTGGACCGCAAGGCTCTGCCGGCGCCCGACTATGCGGCGAACTCGAGTGGTCGGGCTCCGTCCACGGTGGTGGAGGAGGTGCTGTGTTCGGTCTTCGCCGAGGTGTTGGGCCTGGAGCGGGTCGGGGTCGATGACAACTTCTTCGAACTCGGCGGCCACTCCCTCCTGGCCGTCTCGCTCGTCGAACGACTGCGGGCACGCGGCGTCTCGGTGAGCGTCAGGGCCCTGTTCGGCACCCCGACCCCGGCGGGTATCGCGTCGGTGGCCGGCGGGCCGCAGGTGGTCGTGCCGCCGAACGGGATCCCTGCCGACGCCGCGGCGATCACCCCGGACATGGTGACCCTGATCGACCTCACCCAGGCCGAGATCGACCGCATCGTGGTGCAGGTGCCCGGGGGCGCGGCGAATGTCGCCGATATCTATCCCCTGGCTCCGTTGCAGGAAGGCATGTTCTTCCACCACCTGATGGCCGAGGACGACGGCGACGCCTATGTGCAGCCGATGGTCGTCGAGTTCGACTCCCGTGATCGCCTGAATGCGATGCTGTCGGCGTTGCAGCAGGTGGTGGACCGCCACGACATCTACCGCACCGCCGTCATGTGGGAAGGCCTGCCCGAACCGGTCCAAGTCGTCAGCAGGCGCGCGGAGCTGCCGGTGGTCGAGACGGTCCTCGACCCCGACTCCGGCACTGACCCCGACTCCGGCACTGATCCCGACTCCGGCACCGACGAGGTCGCGCAGCTGCTGGCCTCGGCGGGACCGCGCATGAGCCTGGACCGCGCACCGCTGATCCGGGTGTCGGTGGCCGAGAAGCCCGCAGCCCCAGGACGCTGGCTGGCGCTGCTGCAGATGCACCACATGCAGCAGGACCACACCAGTCAGGAGGTCGTCCTGGAGGAGCTCGCGGCGATCCTGCGCGGCGAGGGGCATCTGCTGCCGGCCGCACGGCCGTTCCGGGACTTCGTCGCGCACGCCCGACTCGGCGTCCCGCGCGAGGAGCACGCCCGGTTCTTCGCCGAGCTGTTGGGCGACGTGACCGAGACGACCGCGCCGTTCGGCTTGCTGGACGTGCACGGCGACGGGTCTGCGGTGGTCCGCACCCGCGTGCCGCTGGACGATGATCTCGCAGCCCGGGTTCGGGAGCAGGCACGGCTGTCGGGGGTGTCGGCGGCGACGTTGTTCCATGTGGCGTGGGCTCGGGTGCTGGCGTCGGTGTCGGGCCGCGAGGACGTGGTGTTCGGCACGGTGTTGTTCGGCCGGATGAATGCCGGTGCGGGCGCGGATCGAGTGCCGGGTCCGTTCATGAACACCTTGCCGGTGCGGGTCCGGGTCGGCGGGTCGAATGTGGCGGCTGCGGTCGCCGGGATGCAGTCGCAGCTTGCTGATCTGCTGGTCCACGAGCATGCGCCGTTGGCGGTGGCGCAGCAGGCCAGCGGTGTGGTCGCACCGGCTCCGCTGTTCACCTCGATCCTGAACTTCCGCCACAACCACCGGGACCTCGACGACATCCCCGACCCGAGCCAGGACGCGCAGGTCCGGGGCATCCGCACGGTCTACTCCCACAACCGCACCAACTACCCGCTCGGCATAGCGGTCGACGATCTCGGACAGGGCTTCGGAATCACGGTCGATGCCATCGCCCCGGTGGATTCGGAGCAAGTCGCCGGTCTGGTCGGGACGGCGATGCGGGAGTTGGTGTCCGCGCTGGAGCAGGCTCCTGACACGCCGCTCGGTGTCGTGCCCGTGGTGGACGACGCCGAGCTGACCCGGGTCCTGCGGGAGTGGAACGACACGGTGGCCGTGGTGCCGTCGGCATCGGTGCCGGAGCTGATCGCGGACCAGGCGTCGCAGCATCCGGATGCGGTGGCGCTGGTGTCGACGGACGCCGTGCTGACCTACGGAGAGCTGGAAGCCTCCGCCGCGCGTGTGGCGGGCTACTTGATCGCCGCCGGTGTGGGACCGGAGTCGCTGGTCGGGGTGCGGATGCCGCGCGGCGTCGATGCGGTGGTCGCGCTGCTGGCGGTGTGGAAGGCCGGCGGCGCCTACCTTCCGCTGGATCCGGAGTATCCGGCGGACCGGCTGGAGTTCATGATTCAGGACGCGGGGCCGGTGTGCGTGCTGACGCCGGAGGTGATGGCGGAGGCTTTGGCGTGGCCGGACCCGGTGACGCCGATGCAGGTGCTCGCTGAGCATGTGGCCTATGTGATTTACACATCGGGTTCGACGGGTCGTCCCAAGGGTGTGCAGGTCACGCACGGCGGCTTGGCGAACTATGTCGCGTGGTGCCGGCAGGCGTATCCCGAAGTCGGTGCCAGCAGTCTGTTGCACGCCTCGCTGTCGTTCGACGCCGGTGTGACGGGTCTGTTCGGTGGTTTGACCTCTGGCGGCCGGGTGGTGGTCGCCGGGCTGGATGAGGATCTGCCGTGTCTGCTGGGTGGTGGGCGTCTGGGGTTCGTGAAGGCGACCCCGAGCCACCTGCCGGTGCTGGAGACTCTGCCTGCTGTGGCGCCTTCCGGCCGGTTGATGGTTGGCGGGGAGGCGTTGACGGCGCAGGGTTTGGAGCGGTGGCGCGCCTGGTCTGACGGCGTTCCGGTGGTGAACCACTACGGCCCGACCGAGGTCACGGTCGGCTGTGTCGACTACCAGACCACCACCGGCGAGGACGGCGTCGTCCCGATCGGGACACCGATGGCCAACGTGCGGGTGTATGTGCTCGATGGTTTCCTGCGGCCGGTTCCGGCAGGTGTTGCCGGGGAGCTCTACGTCTCTGGTGCGCAGTTGGCACGTGGCTACCTTGGCCGGGCAGCTCTGACCGCAGAGCGGTTCGTGGCGTGTCCGTTCGAGTTCGAGTCTCGGATGTACCGCACAGGGGACGTCGCGCGCTGGACCGCCGACGGCCAGTTGGAATTCGTCGGCCGCGCCGATGAGCAGGTGAAGATCCGCGGCTTCCGGATCGAACTCGGTGAGATCGAAGCCGCCCTGGCCGGGCATGCGCTGGTGTCTCAGGCCGTGGTGGTGGTTCGTGAGGATCAGCCGGGGGACAAGCGGCTGGTCGCCTACGTCATCCCGGCCGACAGCAGCGATGGAGACATTGCTGCCTCGGTGAAGGCGTCGCTTGCTGAGCGTCTTCCCGACTACATGGTTCCCTCGGCGGTGGTGGTGCTGGATGCGTTGCCGCTGACGGTGAACGGCAAGCTTGATCGCAGGGCCCTGCCTATACCGGATTTCGCGTCCTCGGGGTCGGCGTCTTCGGGTCGGGGTCCGTCCTCGGTGGTGGAGGAGATCCTGTGTTCGGTGTTCGCCGAGGTGCTGGGTTTGGACCGTGTCGGGGTCGATGATGGCTTCTTCGTGCTCGGCGGGCATTCGTTGCTGGCGGTGCGTCTGGTCAGTCGGGTTCGTTCGGTGTTCGACGTCGAGGTGTCGGTGCGGTCGGTGTTCGAGTCCCCAACGGTTGCTGCCTTGGCGGGCCGGCTGGCTCTGGCCGGTCCGGCGCGCATGGGGCTTGCGGCGCGGACGCGTCCGGACCAGGTGCCGCTGTCCTTCGCCCAACAACGACTCTGGTTCCTGGACCGGCTCCAAGGTCCGAGCACCACCTACGTGAACACCGTCGCAGTCCGCCTGGCAGGCGACCTGGATGCCGGTGCCCTGCAAGCGGCGCTGCGCGACGTCCTCGGACGTCACGAAGTCCTGCGCACGGTCTTCCCGGCCGTGGACGGCGTCCCGCATCAGCAGGTGATATCGGCGGACGCCCTGGACTGGACGCTGCCCGTGCTTCAGGTCTCCGAGGCCGAGGTCTCCGCGGCGATCCAGGAGGCGGCGCGCCAGGTCTTCGACCTGACGACCGAGATCCCCATCCGGGCACGCCTGTTCAAGACCGGCGTCGATCACCACGCGCTGCTGGTGGTCGTCCATCACATCGCCACGGACGGCTGGTCGATGGCCCCGCTGGCCCGCGACGTGTCCGAGGCCTATGCCGCCCGATGCCAGGGCGAGGCCCCGGTGTGGCAGCCGCTGCCGGTGCAGTACGCGGATTACGCGCTGTGGCAACGGGAACTGCTCGGCTCGGAGGAAGACGCCGGCAGCCTGCTGTCCCAGCAGCTGGCGTACTGGCAGGACACCCTTGCGGGGATCCCCGAGGAACTGGCGCTGCCGACGGACCATCCGCGTCCGCCGGCGGCGGACCACCGCGGCCACACGTTCGGACTGGACGTGCCCGCCGACGTCCACGCCCGCCTGGCCGACATCGCCAAAGACCAGGGCGTGACGCTGTTCATGGTGGTGCAGGCGGCGCTGGCTATGACGCTCTCGAAGCTCGGCGCGGGCACCGACATCCCCATCGGCACGCCGATCGCCGGCCGCACCGACGAAGCGCTGGACGACCTCGTCGGCTTCTTCGTCAACAACCTGGTCCTGCGGACCGACCTCACCGGCGACCCGACCTTCGCCGAGCTGCTGGACCGCGTCCGCGAGACCGGCTTGTCGGCGTTCGCCAACCAGGACGTGCCGTTCGAGCGCCTGGTCGAGGCACTGTCCCCGGCCCGCTCCATGGCTCGCCACCCCCTGTTCCAGGTGCTGCTGACCTTCCAGAACACCGAGGCCGGCGTGCTGGAACTGCCGGGCCTGCGGGCGTCCGGCGTGGCGGCGGGGGAGTCCTCGGCCAGGTTCGACGTGCGGGTGACCGCCGGCGAGACCTTCGACGCGGCCGGCGCCCCGGCGGGGCTGCGGACGGCCGTCACCGTCGCCGCGGCGCTGTTCGAGCCGCAGAGCGCTGAGATGATCACCCGACGTCTGATGCGCGTGCTGGCAGCGGTCTCGGACGATCCCGGGCTGCGGCTCGGCCAGGTGGACGTGCTGGACGCCGGGGAGCGGCAGCGCGTGGTCGTCGAGTGGAACGACACGGCGGCTGTCGTGTCGTCGGCGCTGGTGCCGGAGCTGATCGCGCATCGGGTGTCGCAGCGTCCGGACGCGGTGGCGTTGGTGTCGGCGGACACGGTGCTGACGTATGGGGAGCTGGAGGTGCGGGCCGCGTGTGTGGCGCGGTATCTGCGCGGCGTGGGCGTCGACGCGGAGAGTGTCGTCGGGGTGCGGATGCCGCGTGGTGTTGACGCGGTGGTGGCCTTGCTTGGTGTGTGGATGGCCGGTGGCGCTTATCTTCCGCTGGATCCGGAGTATCCGGCGGACCGTCTGGACTACATGGTTGCTGATGCCGGTCCGGTGTGTGTGCTCACGCCTGAGGTGGTGGCTGGGGTGCTGTCGCAGCCAGATCTGATCTCCTCCCTGCCCGCGGTGTCGATGAGCGCTGGTCATGTGGCGTATGTGATCTATACGTCGGGTTCGACCGGTCGTCCGAAGGGTGTGCAGGTTACGCATGGTGGCCTGGCGAACTACGTGGGCTGGTGCCGGCAGGCGTATCCGGAGATCGGTATCAGTAGTTTGCTGCATGCTTCGCTGTCGTTCGATGCCGGTGTGACGGGTCTGTTCGGTGGTTTGACCTCTGGCGGCCGGGTGGTGGTCGCCGGGCTGGATGAGGATCTGCCGCGTCTGCTGGGTGGTGAGCGTCTGGGGTTCGTGAAGGCGACCCCGAGCCACCTGCCGGTGCTGGAGACTCTGCCTGCTGTGGCGCCTGCCGGCCGGTTGATGGTTGGCGGGGAGGCGTTGACGGCGCAGGGTTTGGAGCGGTGGCGGGCCTGGTCCGGCGGCGTTCCGGTGGTGAACCACTATGGCCCGACCGAGGTCACGGTCGGCTGTGTGGACTACCAGACCACTACCGGCGAGGACGGCGTCGTGCCGATCGGGACACCGATGGCCAACGTCCGGGTGTATGTGCTCGATGGTTTCCTGCGGCCGGTTCCGGCAGGCGTGGCCGGGGAGTTGTATGTCTCTGGTGCGCAGTTGGCGCGCGGCTATCTGGGCCGGGCAGCTCTGACCGCGGAGCGGTTCGTGGCCTGTCCGTTCGAGTTCGAGTCGCGGATGTACCGCACCGGGGATGTGGCGCGGTGGTCCAGCGACGGGTTGCTGGAGTTCGTGGGCCGTGCCGATGAGCAGGTGAAGATCCGCGGCTTCCGGATCGAACTCGGTGAGATCGAAGCCGTGGTCGCCGATCACGAAGCCGTCTCCCAGTCCGTGGTTCTGGTCCGCGAGGACCAGCCCGGGGACAAGCGCCTGGTCGCCTACGTCATCCCGGCCGACAGCGGCGATGAGGACGTGGCCGCCTCGGTGAAGACGGCAGTCGCCGAGCGTCTTCCCGACTACATGGTCCCGTCGGCGGTCGTGGTGCTGGACGCCCTGCCGCTGACCGTGAACGGCAAGCTGGACCGCAAGGCCTTGCCCGCCCCGGACTACGCCGCGTCGCGAACCCTCGGACGCGGACCCTCCACAGTGGTCGAGGAGATCCTGTGCGCGGTGTTCGCGGACGTCCTGGGCCTGGACCGCGTCGGTGTCGATGACAACTTCTTCGAACTCGGCGGTCACTCGCTCCTGGCCGTGACCTTGTTGGAACGGCTGGCCAAGCGCGGTGTCTCGGCCAGTGTCAGGGCCCTGTTCGCCTCGCCGACCCCGGCCGGGATCGCGGCGGTGGCCGGGGTCCCGCAGGTGGTGGTGCCGCCGAACCGGATCCCCGCCGACGCGCAGGCCATCACCCCGGACATGGTCACGCTCGCCGACCTCTCCCAGGCCGAACTGGACCTGATCGTCGCGACCGTGCCCGGTGGCGCGGCGAACGTCGCCGACATCTATCCCTTGGCGCCGCTGCAGGAAGGCATGTTCTTCCACCACCTGATGGCCGGCGACGGCGTCGATGTCTACGTCCGCCCGATGGTGCTGGGCTTCGACTCCCGCGACCGGCTCGACGCGGTGCTGTCGGCGTTGCAGCAGGTGGTGGACCGGCACGACGTCTACCGGACCGCGGTCGTCTGGGAAGGCCTGCGCGAGCCGGTGCAAGTGGTCTGGCGTCGGGCGGACCTGCCGGTGACGGAGGCCGTCATCGGACCGCAGGACGCTTCCGACGTGACAGCCCGGCTCCTCCGGGCGGCGGCCGGTACGCCGATGCCCCTGGACCGGGCCCCGCTCATCCGCGTCCACATCGCCCAGGAGCCCGGCGGCCCGCGGTGGCTGGCGCTGCTGGAGATCCATCACATGCAGCAGGACCACACCGGCTGGGAGGTCGTCCAGGACGAGATCGCGGCGATCCTGCGCGGCGAGGCCGACCGGCTGCCCGAGCCGTTGCCCTTCCGCGATTTCGTGGCGCACGCACGGTTTGGGGTGTCGCGCGAGGAACACACCCGGTTCTTCGCCGAGGCGCTGGGCGACGTGACCGAGACGACCGCACCGTTCGGTCTGCTCGACGTGCACGGCGACGGGACCGCCGCCGCGCAGGTCCGGATGGCGTTGGACGAGGAGCTGTCCGAGCGTGTCAGGGAACAGGCACGCCTGCTCGGGGTGTCCGCCGCGACGCTGTTCCACGTCGCGTGGGCCCGGGTTCTGGCGGCGGCGTCCGGGCGTGACGATGTCGTCTTCGGCACGGTGCTGTTCGGCCGGATGAACGCCGGCGCCGACGCGGCCCGCACCCCCGGCATGTTCATGAACACCCTGCCGGTGCGGGTCCGGGTCGGGGCCGCCGAGGTCGCCGACGCCGTGTCGGGGATGCAGTCGCAACTTGCTGATCTGCTGGTCCACGAGCACGCGCCGCTGGCGGTCGCGCAGCAGGCCAGCGGCGTGGTCGCGCCGGCCCCGCTGTTCACCTCGATCCTGAACTTCCGCCACAGCCGCCGCGCCGGTCAACAGCGGCGGACCGCGCCGGAGGGAACCGGGTCCGACCGCATCGAGGGCATCCGGACCGAGTACGCGCACGACCGCACCAACTACCCGCTCGACGTGGCGGTCGACGACACCGGCACGGTGTTCTCCCTCACCGTCGAGACGGTGGCCGCGGTTGGCCCGGAGCGGATCTGCGCGCTGCTGCGCACGGCTCTGGACGGACTGACCGCGGCGCTGGAGCAGAACCCGGATATGCCGCTGGCGGACGTGGAGGTCCTCGACGGCGCCGAGCTGGCGCGGGTGCTCGGGGAGTGGAACGCCACGGCGGTCGAGGGACGGAAGGTCAGTGTGGCGCGCCTGTTCGAGGAGCAGGCGGCGGGACGTCCGGACGCGGCGGCGTTGCTGTTCGAGGACGCGACCATCACCTACGGCGAGTTGAACGCCCGGGCCAACCGCCTGGCGCGCCATCTGGTGGGGCTCGGCGTCGGGCCGGAGACCGTCGTGGCGCTGTGTCTGCCGCGCGGTGTCGAGCTCATCGTCGGGCTGCTGGCGGTGCTCAAGTCCGGAGGCGCGTACGTGTCGCTGGACCCGGAGTACCCGGCTGAGCGCATCGCCTTCATGCTGGGTGACGCGCGACCGGCTTGTGTGCTCACCCTGGCGGAGTCTGTGGCGGGTTTGTCAGGGGTCGGTGATGCGCCGGTCGTGGCCGTCGATCATCAGAGCTCTGTTGACGCGTCGGCCCTCGACTTCAATGTTTCCCAGGACCTGGACGACGCGGAGCTGACGGGTCCGCTGACGCTCCAGCACCCCGCCTACGTCGTCTACACGTCGGGCTCCACCGGCACGGCAAAGGGCGTCGTGGTGTCTCACGGCGGCTTCGTGAACCTCGTGGCGGCGGTCCAACGGCGCTTCGAGGCCGGGGCCGGGGACCGGGTGGCGCAGTTCGCGTCGGCGAGCTTCGACCAGTTCTGCTCGGACTGGTCGGCGGCGCTGCTGTCCGGGGCGGCGCTGGTCGTCGTGCCGGCCGAGCGCCGGCTGGGGCGCGACCTCGCGGCGGTGTTCGCCGAGCGCCGGGTCACGCATGCCACGGTGCCCCCGGCGGTGCTGGCGACGCTGGAGCCGGGGTCGATCGCACCGGGGGTGGTCCTTGAGATCGGCGGCGAGGCGTGTCCGCCGGAGCTGATGGCGCGCTGGGCCGAGGGCAGAGTTCTGTTCAACGGCTACGGTCCGACGGAGACGACGGTCGACGCGACCGTGTGGCGGTACCGTCCGGACGCCCCCGAGATCCTGATCGGCTCCCCGACCGGCAACACCCGCGTCTACGTGCTCGATGACCGGCTGCGGCCGGTGCCGGTCGGCGTGGACGGGGAGTTGTACGTCGCCGGATCCGGGCTGGCGCGCGGGTACCTGAGGCGGGCCGGGCTCTCGGCGCAGCGCTTCGTCGCGTGCCCGTTCGAGCCGGGGGAGCGGATGTACCGGACCGGGGACCTGGTGCGCTGGACGCCCGGCGGGGAACTGGCCTTCGCCGGCCGCGCCGACGACCAGGTGAAGATCCGCGGGTTCCGGATCGAGCCGCAGGAGATCGAGACCGTCGTGGCCGCGCATCCGGGAGTCGGCCGGGCGGCCCTGGTCGTCCGGGACGACGGGCCCGGCGGGCGACGGTTGGTGGCTTATGTGGTTCCGGCCGGGGGCGAGGGGGACACCGCTGACGCGGTCGCCGGAGCCAGTGCGGACGCGGTCGCCAGTGCCTGTGCTCGTGCCGGTGCTGACGCGGTCGCCGGTGTCGGTGTGGACGAGGTCGCTGCCGTTGGCGGCGTTGCCGATGTGCGCGCGGTCGCCGGAACCGACGCCGCAGCGCTCTCGGCCGCCGTCCGCACCTTCGTCGCGGAACGCCTGCCGGAGTACATGGTCCCCTCGGCGGTCGTGGTGCTCGCCGCGCTGCCGCTCACCACCAACGGCAAGCTGGACCGGGCCGCCCTGCCGGCGCCGTCGGCCGCGGCGTCGGGATCGGACCAGGATCCTGAGACGCGCGTCGAGGAGGCCGTCTGCCTGGCGTTCGCCGAGGTCCTGGGGCTGGAGCGGGTCGGGGTCGAGGACAACTTCTTCGAGCTCGGCGGCCACTCGCTGCTCGCGATGACGCTCGTTGAGCGGCTGCGGGCGTGGGGGGTGCGGATCGCGCTCCGGACCTTGTACGAGGCCCCGACCGTCGCCGCGCTCGTGAACCGGCTGGACATGTCGGCGGTGCAGGACGCACTAAACGTCCTGCTCCCGATCCGGATCCAGGGCGATCGCCCGCCGCTGTTCTGCGTCCACCCGGCAGGCGGTATGAGCTGGGGCTACATGCCCCTGGCGCGGCTGGTGCCGGAGGACCGTCCGCTGTACGCGCTCCAGGACCGCGGCCTGCAGGCCGGCAGCGAGCTGTTCGCCTCGCTGCCGGACATGGCGGCGGAGTACGTCGCGCAGATCCGCGCCGTGCAGCCGACCGGCCCGTACCACCTGCTGGGGTGGTCCTTCGGCGGGATCGTCGTCCACGAGATGGCGGTCCAGTTGCAGGCGGCCGGCGAACGCACGTCGCTGATCGTCATGGACACCTACCCGCGGTCGCCCGAGCAGGACGCGGACGACACCGATGCCGCCGCCCCGGACTCCGAGCCCGCCCCGGACAGGTGGGAGCAACTGCTCGCCGGCGCCCGTGTCGCACGGGACCAGGTCCTGCCGGTCATCTCCGACGAGGAACTGGAGGTCATGGTCCGCGTCTACGCCAACAGCGGCCGGATCCTCGACGCGCACGAGTTCGGCCGCTTCCAGGGCCCCGCACTGCTGATCGCCTCGACAGCGGAGAAGGCCGCGGGCTTCGACCCCGCCGCGGGCTGGCGGCCCTACATCGGCGGCGAGCTCACGGCGGTCCGGATGCCCTGCGGCCACGCGGAGATGATGCGGCCGGAGAACCTGGCCGATGTCTGGGCCGCCATCGCGCCGTGGCTGGAGGCGGGGGGCTGATACGTGGCGGGGGTCGGTTTGTTCGTTGGTTGACAGGCGACAAGCGTTTTCTGACGGCTTCGCGCAGGGTTGGCGGGATCCGTTGGTGGCGCGGGTCGGGGGTGGTGCTGGTTTCGGGGGGCGGCGGTGGTGTGGGCAGTTGGTCGGCTCTACTGCGACAGTCAAGAGCAAAAAGCGGCAGTCAAGGGCGACAGTCAAGGGCGACAGTCAAGGGCGACAGTCAAGGGCGCCTCCGGCGGCGCCTGCGCGGCGAGCGGCCTCGCTCCGGGGAGTGGGGGTCGCGCTGCTCGCTGCCGGTTGTTGCTTGTGGTCGCCTCTGTCCCGGATTCCCCGTCGCTTCGTCGCCCGGAGGGAACCATCCCGGCCTGGGCGGTGTCAAGCCGGATCGCTGTTGCTGGCCACCGGTTTGGTTCGGCTGGACACCGCCCAGTCCGGGATGGTTGTGCAAGCACCGCCGAAGCGACGGGGAATCCGGGACAACCCCGGTCTGTGGGAAGGGTTCCCGCACCACACGCACACACCGCCTGGCCGCCGCTGTGCCTCACCAAGTGGACCCCGTCCACACCACAGGCGGGTTTGTCCCGGATTCCCCGTCGCTTCGGCCTGCTTCCGTAAGGCGACGATGCGGCGGGGAATCCGGGACGAAGGCGACCACAAGCAGCGTCCGCCGCCTAGCAGCGCGGCTCCCACTCCCCGGAGCGAGGCCGCTCGCCGCGCAGGCGCCGCCGGAGGCGCTCTTGACTGTCGCCTCTGACTGTCGCAGTTGATCTTGACTGTCGCAGTAGAACCGCCCACCTACCCACACCACCGCCGCCCCGCGAAACCAGCGGCACCCCGACCCGCGCCACCAACGGATCCCGCAAACCCTGCGCGAAGCCGTCAAGAGACGCCTGTGCCTGTCACCCCCGAACAAACCGCACCAGGAGCGCCGATAGGCCCGCCGCACTTTGCGCGGCGGGCCTATCCGTGTCCTGCTAAAGGGCTCCTGAACGTACGCCCGACTGCCGGTCAGGCGTTGGGGTGCAGCAGGTCCATCGTGTCGTGGGTGACCTCGCGGTCGAGGTCCTCCAGCGAGCAGTAGCTGAAGCACACCATGATGCGCTCCACCCCCTCGGCGATGGGGGTCACGTGGTGCAGGGAGGTGTCGGTGCGCATCAGGTAGGCGGTGCCGGAGGCCGGGTGCCGCCGGCGGATCTCGCGGGTGGCCAGGTAGTGCTCCAGGCGCGGGTTCTCCTTGTCCCAGAAGGTGTCGGGGATGTACTCGACGTCGCCGCCGCAGCCCTCGGGGGTCGACTTGACCACCCAGACCACGGCGAAGGAGTAGTCGTCCCAGTGCCAGCCGTGGACGTCCCCGGGGCGGTCCATCCGTGCCGAGATGTACTCCTCGGGCACGTAGGGCACCGGCAGCACCTCCTGGCCGGCTATCTCCGACAGCCGCTTGAGCAGTGCCGGACAGTCGAAGACCGCCGGGATGACCGAGCTGCCCGCCAGCAGGACGTCCCGGTCGAGGTTCGAGAAGTTCCGGGGCGTGTTGCCGGTCGAGGGCACGAGGATGTCGCGCCGTCGGCTGCGGGTGTCGTACAGGTCGGCCAGTTCCTGCTGGGCCCGGTGTGCCAGGGCCGGCGGGAGGAAGGATTCGAGCTCCACGTAATCGTCTTCCTTGAATCGTTCGGCCAGTGCCGGAACGAGTTCCCGGAATGCGGGTGAGTCGAAATGTTCGTGCAGTTGTTCTGTGACGCTGAGCGAAGTCTGCAGACTCATGGAATGCCTTCCCGTGAATACCAATAAACCCTGATCGGAGGCCCAGTAGATATCTGTGCTCTGCGAAACGTCAAGGAAATCACGAGGCGTGGGAAAGGGATTGGGTCTTGCTATTCCGGTGGCGCCACCGGCGCCGCTCATCGTGCTGCTTCGGCCATGTCGTGCGCCGAGAATTGCGTCCGGTACAAGTCCGCGTAGAGCCCTTCGGCGGCGAGCAGTTCGGTGTGCGTGCCACGTTCGCGGACTTGTCCGGCCTCGATCACCACGATCAGGTCCGCGTCGCGGATGGTGGACAGCCGGTGGGCGATCACCAGCGAGGTGCGGCCGGCCAGCGCGGCCTTCAGCGCCTGCTGGATCGCCAATTCCGACTCGGAGTCCAGGTGGGCCGTGGCCTCGTCCAGGACGACGACCGGCGGGGACTTCAGCAGTAGGCGGGCCAGCGCGACCCGCTGCTTCTCGCCGCCCGAGAGCCGGTAGCCGCGGTCGCCGACCACGGTGTCCAGGCCGTCGGGCAGGGCCGCGATCGTCTCCCAGATCATGGCCGCGCGGCAGGCCTGCTCCAGGTCCTGCTCGGTGGCCTGCGGGCGGGCGAACAGCAGGTTGGCGCGGATCGTGTCGTGGAACATGTGCGCGTCCTGCGTCACCACGCCGACGGTGTCGTGGACCGAGTCCAACGTCAGGTCCCTGATGTCCTCGCCGCCGATCCGCACCGTCCCGGTGACCGCGTCGTACAGCCGCGGCACCAGGTGGATCAGGGTCGTCTTCCCGGCGCCGGACGGTCCCACCAGCGCGACCATGGCGCCGGCCGGGACCCGGAAGCTGACGTCGGTGAGCGTCCAGGCCTGGGAGGCGCGCTCGACGCCGGGCCGGGCGATCGACTCCAGGGACGCCAGCGACACCTCCGAAGCCGCCGGATAGCGGAAGCAGACCCGGTCGAACTCGACCTCGGGCGCGGGCTGCCCGGGCCCGGCCGGCGGCAGGGCGATCGCCCCGGGCCGCTCGGTGATCAGCGGCTCCAGGTCCAGGACCTCGAAGACGCGGTCGAAGCTGACCAGGGCCGAGGTGATGTTCACCTGCAGGCTGGTGAGCTGGTTCAGCGGCGCGTAGAAGCGCAGCAGCAGGGCCGCCATCGCCACCAGCGTGCCGATCGGCACGACGCCGTGGATGACCAGCTCGCCGCCGACCCCGTAGACGATCGCGGAGGTGAGCGCGATGAGCAGGGAGATGATGATGACGAAGATGCGCCCGACGACGCCGGTGACCACCGCGATGTCGCGTACCCGGCCGGCCCGGTCGGCGAAGGCCCCGGACTCCTGCGCCGGGCGGCCGTAGAGCTTGACGAGCATGGCGCCGGCCACGTTGAACCGCTCGTTCATCTGCGTGCCGATCTCGGCGCCGAGCTGCATCTCCTGGCGGGCCAGCCGGGCGATCCGGCGGCTGACGAGCTTGCCCGGGACGAAGAACGCCGGCAGCAGCACCAGCATGATCACGCTGAGCTGCCAGGACAGGTAGAACATCATCGCCAGCGTGAACACCAGGGTGAGCACGGTGGACGCGGTCTGCGTCAGCGCGGTGCCGACCACCTGCTGGGCCCCGTTGACGTCCGCGTTCAGCCGGTTGACCAGCGCGCCGGTCTGGGCCCGGCTGAAGAACGCCAGGGGCTGGCGCTGCACGTGGTCGAAGACCCGCGTGCGCAGGTCGTAGACGATGCCCTGCCCGACCCGGCCGGAGAACCAGGCCTGCACGTAGACCGCGCCGGCGTCGAGGAAGGCCAGGCCGGCCAGGGTCGCCGACCAGCCCAGCAGGACGCCGGGGCGGCGGTGCGCGATGCCGTCGTCGACCACCCACTTCAGGATCAGCGGGGTCGCAGCGGTGATGAGGGCGTCCACCACCGAGGTCGCCACCAGCAGAATCAGGGCCCAGCGATACGGGGCGGTGTACGGCAGGATGCGGCGGACGGTGCCCGGCCGGATCTGCTGCCGGGTCAGGGGTTCGTCCAGGCGTGGCCGCATCTGGAAGGCGCCTATCGACATGGCGGTACCTGCTTGGCTCGCATCCGATCTCTCTCCTTGACAAGTGGTGAATGTTCAACTGGGCCCGGGACGCGGTTGAACAGCCGCGCTCGCACCATCGGTGCGCGGACTCCGAGATCGGAATCGAGTATTGATGGGGCGGGGCGGACTCGGCCATAGTGGCGCGGCGTGGGCCTGAACCCCCGCGGACGGCCACGGTCGTCCGGTACCTAGCCGGGTCTTCGCCCACTGACATCGAACCCTGATGAGAACTCTGATGGGAACCCGATCTGTGGAGCTGTCATGCCGATGCTGAACGTCCGCGGAATCCGGCTGGCCTACGAGCGGGCGGGCTCGGGCGAACCGGTCCTGCTGATCATGGGATCCGGCGCGGCCGGCCGGGTCTGGACCATGTACCAGACGCCCGCGCTGCAGCGGGCCGGCTATGAGACCGTCACGTTCGACAACCGCGGCATCGCGCCGTCGGACGCCCCGCCCGGCCGCTACTCGGCGGCCGATCTGGTCGGCGACACCATCGGACTGATCGAGGCGCTGGAGCTGGGACCGTGCCGGATCGTCGGGACGTCGCTGGGGGCGATGATCGCCCAGGAACTGGCGGTCGTCCGGCCGGATCTGGTGCGCAGCGCCGTGCTGATCGCCACCCGGGCTCGCTCCGACGCCTTTCGCAGGGCCATGACGATGGCCGACCGCGCCCTGGCCGAGGCCGGCCTCGGCCTGCCGCCGCTGTACGGTGCGGTGGGCGAGGTGGTGCGGATGTTCTCGCCGGCGACGCTGGACGACGATCGCGCGGTCGAGGTGTGGCTGGACCTGTTCGAGCTGTCGGGCAGCGGTGGCGCCGCCGGCGGCCAGGCCTGGGCCACCCCGGAGGAGGACCGCCGCGCAGCGCTGAAGGGCATCACCGCGCCCTGCCGCGTCATCGCCTTCGCCGACGACCGCATCACGCCGCCGCATCTGGGCGAGGAGGTGGCCGACGCGATTCCGGACTGCGACTACGTGGAGGTCGCCTCCTGCGGGCACCTCGGCTATCTGGAACGACCCGACGAAGTCAACGCAGCGATGATCGAGTTCCTGGACAAGTACTGATTCCGCCGCTTCCGTTCAACCGTGCCTTGGGCACACTTGGACACACACGCTCGCCCCGCGCTGTGGCCCGAATGCCGGGTTCTGCATATGATTTTCGATCAGCACTATCAGAATTCTGATAAATGAGGTGTCAATGATCTGAATCCTCGGCACGCAGTCCACGAGACGAGACATTCGCAGGGGCCGGCCGGCTATCAGCCGTCGGCCCCTGGCGAGTCAGAGGTGAGGTTCGGTAATGCAGCTCGTACAGATGTCCTCGGATGATCCCGTGATGACTCTGCGGAGGCTGGAGGCTGAGGCGGTCCACATCATTCGCGAGGTGGCGGCGGAGTTCGAGCGGCCGGTGTTGTTGTTCTCCGGCGGCAAGGACTCGATCGTCATGTTGCATCTGGCGTTGAAGGCGTTCGCGCCGGCGCCGGTGCCGTTCGGTCTGTTGCATGTGGACACCGGGCACAACTTCCCGGAGGTTCTGGCTACGCGGGATCGGACGGTGGCCGAGCACGGGTTGCGGCTGTATGTGGCGCATGTGCAGGACTACATCGATGACGGCCGTTTGGTGGAGCGTCCGGATGGGACGCGGAATCCGTTGCAGACGGTGCCGTTGGTGGATGCGATCCAATCGCACAGGTTCGATGCGGTCTTTGGTGGCGGTCGGCGTGATGAGGAGAAGGCCCGCGCGAAAGAGCGGGTCTTCTCGCTGCGTGATGATTTCGGGCAGTGGGATCCGAAGCGGCAGCGTCCGGAGTTGTGGCGGTTGTACAACGGCCGGCATCGCCCGGGTGAGCATGTGCGGGTGTTTCCGCTGTCGAACTGGACCGAGTTGGATGTGTGGCAGTACATCGACGAGCAGGAGATCGAGCTGCCGGAGATCTACTACGCGCATGAGCGGCAGGTGTTCGCCCGCGGCGGTATGTGGCTGTCCCCCGGTGATTGGGGCGGCCCGCGCGAGGGCGAGGCGTTGCAGACCCGGGTGGTGCGCTACCGCACCGTCGGGGACATGTCGTGCACGGGGGCGGTGGACTCTTCTGCCGCCGATGTCGGTGCGGTCATCGAGGAGATCACGGCGTCGCGGATCACCGAGCGGGGCGCCTCCCGCGCCGACGACCGCATGTCGGAGGCCGCGATGGAGGACCGCAAGCGAGAGGGGTATTTCTAGATGACCGCGTTGCTGGATGCGCCGACCGCGAAGGACACCCGGACGGCAGGACTGCTGCGGTTGGCCACCGCCGGTTCGGTGGACGACGGCAAGTCCACGTTGGTGGGCCGGCTGTTGTATGACACCAAGTCGGTGCTGGCCGATCAGTTCGAGGCTGTGGAGCGCACCTCGCGCGACCGTGGCCTGGAGCAGGCGGACCTGGCGCTGCTGACCGATGGCCTGCGCTCGGAGCGGGAGCAGGGCATCACCATCGATGTGGCCTACCGCTATTTCGCCACGCCGCGTCGCCGGTTCATCCTGGCCGACACGCCGGGGCATGTGCAGTACACGCGGAACATGGTCACCGGTGCCTCCACTGCCGAACTGGCGGTGATCCTGGTCGATGCTCGCAAGGGCCTTGCCGAGCAGACCCGCCGGCACACTGCTGTTTCGGCGCTGCTGCGGGTGCCGCGGGTGCTGTTGGCGGTGAACAAGATGGACCTGGTCGACTTCGACAAGGACCGCTTCGGCGAGATCGAGGCCGACTTCGCCGCCTACACCACCGCACTCGGCATCGAGCATTGTGCCGCGCTACCCGTCTCAGCCCTACGCGGCGACAACGTCGTGGAGCCGTCGGCGGATCTGGCCTGGTTCGAAGGTCCCACACTGCTGGAGTATCTGGAGAACGTGCCGGTGGAGGCCGAGCGGCGTCCGGCCGGCCGGTTTCCGGTGCAGTACGTGATCCGGCACCAGTCCGCGGACTACCGGGGCTATGCCGGCACCATCGCCTCCGGCCACCTGCAAGTCGGCGAGGAGATTGTGGTGTTGCCGTCCGGTCAGCGCTCGACCATCGCGGGTATCGACCTCCTTGGCTGCCCCGCCCAACGCGCCGCCGCCGGCGAAGCCGCCACCATCCTGCTTGCCGACGCACTCGACGTCTCCCGCGGCGATTTGATCGCCCCGGTCGATGATGTACCGGCTGCGGTGCAGGACGTGGTGGCCACGGTGTGCCACTTGTCGGAGAAGCCGCTGGCTGCGGGAGACAGGGTCCTGCTCAAGCACACCACTCGCACGGTCAAGGCTGTTGTGAAGGAGATCTCGGCGAAGCTGGACATCTCCAACCCGCTCGACGCACACGATGCTGACGCCGCCATGACCGCCATGACCGCCATGACCGCCACGACCGCCACGACCGCCACGACCGCCATGACCGCCATGACCGCCGCGACCGCCGCGACCGCCACTGCTGCCGCCGCCGGAGTCGCCGCCTCCGCTCCCTCCGAGACTGCCGCGCACATCCTGCACGCCAACGACATCGGCCGCGTGGTCCTGCGCACGGCTTCGCCGATCCTGCTCGAGCCCTACGCCGCCGACCGCGAGACCGGCAGCTTCCTGCTGATCGACCCCGCCAGCGGCGACACGCTCACCGCCGGGATGTCCGGCGATCCGCTGGGAGTCTTCTCGATCCCGTTTGGAGAATGTGCTGATGCGTAAGGCCCTCTCCGCGATCCTCGCCACGGTCGCTGCCGGCTGGATGGCCGTGTCGCTGGTGATCGTGCTCGCCGCGTACGTCTCGGCCTCCGGCCACTCGTCTGGATCGGCCGCGTCCTCGACCACCACGTCCTCGACCACCACATCCACGGCGGCCGACGAACTGCGGCTCGGCTACTTCGCGAACGTCACGCACGCCTCCGCGGTGGTCGGGGTCGCCCACGGCGACTTCGCCAAGGCCCTGGGCTCCACCAAGCTCACCACACAGCTCTACAACGCCGGCCCCGCGGAGATGACCGCGCTGCTCGGCGGCCAGCTGGATGCGGCTTATGTCGGACCGTCCTCGGCGCTGTCGGCGTTCGTGACGTCGCACGGCCAGGCGCTGCGCATCGTCGCCGGGGCCACGACCGGGGGTGCGGAGCTGGTGGTCAAGCCGTCCATCGGCTCGGCAGCCGATCTGAAGGGCAAGGTGCTGGCCACGCCGCAGAAGGGCAACACCCAGGACGTCGCGCTGCGCTACTGGCTCAAGCAGAACGGCCTGACCGCCAACGCCGACGGCACCGGCGACGTCTCGGTGGACCCGCAGGACAACGCGACCACCCTGGACCAGTTCAAGGCCGGGCACATCGACGGTGCCTGGCTGCCGGAGCCGTGGGCCTCGCGGATGGTGCTGGAGGCCGGGGCGAAGGTGCTCGTCGACGAGCGCAGCCTGTGGCCGAACGGGCAGTTCGCCACCACCAACCTGGTGGTGTCCACGACCTTCCTGAACGCGCACCCGGACACCGTCAAGGCCCTGATCGACGGGCAGATCGCGGCCAACCAGTGGATCACCGCCGATCCCGCCGACGCCCAGAAGCTGGTCAACGACCAGCTGAAGGCGCTCACCGGCAAGGCCCTGTCCGCCGCCGAGATCCAGCGCGCCTTCACCGAGCAGCAGGTCACCGACGATCCGAACGCGTCCACGTTGCAGGCCTCGTCCGACCACGCCGTGGCTGTCAGCCTTCTGAAGAAGACCGATCTGCACGGCATCTTCGACCTGACGCTGCTGAACACCGAACTGGCCAAGGACGGCCTGGCCACGGCGTCCGACGGCGGCCTGGCCGCCAAGTAACCGCCAACCAGCCGCTAATCAGCCACCAGTCAGCTGCCAAGCAGCCGCCAGAAAGCTAAGGAGAGAGAGCCATGACCGCTGCAACAGTCGAGAGCACCGCCACGGCCACCCTCGACACCACCGTTTCCGGCGAGAGTGGCACGTTCTCGCCGGCTGTCCGTCTCACCGGGGTCGGCAAGACCTTCCGGGGCGGTGCCCCGGTGCTCGACGGCATCGACCTGACCGTCGCCCCCGGTGAGTTCGTCTGCCTGCTCGGCGCC